>CAXUBD010000001.1:0-799 GCA_964249225.1 uncultured Verrucomicrobiota bacterium
AACTTTGCGCGCTGACAAATCAAAATTTTCCCGGCTGTTTGAATTGTTGTTCAAAGACAAGCTGGCGATGCTGCCCGCCGGCAGCAAAATTTCCCTCTCGGCGGAACTGCAGAACGCCGGCGCCAAACCGGAAATCGTCCTGCAGATCAGCGACAACGGACCAGGCCTGCCGCAGGAGGCATTGAGCGTGATTTTCGATCCCTTCGTGGTCCGCGGCAGCGCGCCCTCGGAATGCGGCATCAATCTGATGGCCTGCTTTTTCATCGTCCACCATCATGGCGGCAAGATCGAAGCCCGCAGCCAGCCGGGACACGGCACCCACTTCGTCATCCGCCTGCCGCTCAAACCCGAACCCGTCGCGCCGCCGCCGGATGAAACCGTCTTCCTGCAAAAAGCGCTCCTGAACGAAAAGCTCTGGGAAAATCTCATCGCCAAATGAGGAGAAAAAATTGGCGTAAATTTTTTACCGCAACCTTACCGCCGCATTGCCACCTTGGGGAGCAAAGCCGTTGTTGTTAGCACTGACATGAACCACTTTGAAGGCCAATGGACTGCTGGTCGGTTCTGCCTGAAAATGAACGTCAAACTTCTCTGTATAGTAAGTGTCAGCCGGATTTACTTGGGGCATGTCTGTTCTTTTTAAGATGGCCTCTACAATGTTCGGTGTGTAAAAATTGTATTCATGACCACCGTCAACATAGCTGGCATTGTAGGCATCCGAGACAAAGAAACCGCTATATTCTTGGGATAGCGTATTGTTTAAAAAGTCCTGTCCCAATGCGTCCACCACCATGTCGTG
>CAXUBD010000001.1:809-8103 GCA_964249225.1 uncultured Verrucomicrobiota bacterium
CCAAAAATGTTTTTTGTCTGGCAATAGAATTTGATCTGCATCCGCTTTAGAGTTATAGCCAAAACCACCAGCCATGTCGCGCAGATAGAATTCCTGAAAGAAATCTCCGTTCAATGTTGCGCCGCCCCATCCTTCAAAATGTGTGAGTTCCATTCCGCATGTCGTTTCACCGTCGGAAACCCACATCGTGTAGGTCTTGTCACCATGATTCAAAGGCTTGATGTTCATACCTACAATTTTTGCTTTGGCTGACACAAGCGGATTGCAAGGGTGTTTAGGATTATCCATTGCCTTTGCTAGTCCTAGCATGATTTGCCGCATGCGATTCATAGTTTTATCATCAGGATCATAAAGAACAGGCGGGCCAAAGTATTTATCGCGTTCCGCTCTGGCGATATCAATGGCGAAGGGGAAAAGGTCAGGCTTTACTGGTATGCCCATTAAATTCTGATTGGGACTGACGATTTGCGGATGTTCTTTTTGACGAAAGCAAGTCACGCTTACGGCAACCAAAACAATTCCCAGCAAACAAATAACTACTAATTTCTTATTGGAGTTTTTCATATTCATCCTACTGCAGGCTGTTTGGAATGCAGATTTTATCCGGACTGCCTTGAAAGTTGGGATTCAGGTTTTGAGCTGCCACTGGATGTAAAGCATTGGCATTTTGAAGTGCTTGAGAGGCTCGTAAGGGATTGTTTCCAAAGATTGCTGCCGCATAAAACTGATGTCCTAACTCTTCAAAGTGCGGGCAGCCACCAACCGGACGGAAATCTTGAACATCATAACCAAAGGCGACTGTGGGGGGTACAGGTGCAAATCTTTGATCGACATTACGAGGAGTTCCAAAATATTCCGCATCAATCCGCCAAGAGCCAGCGCAGGAAGCCTCCATCCACACATCCATTCTTCGTTTGTAAGAAAAATAATGGGGAACTGGCTGTCCAGGCACAGATTTACCTAGAGAATCATGGTTGCCAGCAGCATTTGACAAGTCGGACAAATGCAAATTTTCATCGTCAAACAAATCTACTCCCGCGCCGGAATGGGAAAGAAAATTGATTCCCATGTAGATCGAATTGGTGAGTACATCAGCGAAATGCGCGGCCTGACTGCCGTTATATTGGTAAGCGGGAATGAAGGATAAAACATAGGGGTCGGGAATTGCCTGTGAAAAACCGTATTGGAAAAGCTCTCCGATGTCCGTGAGAGCGGAATTTGCAGCATGGTTCAGAAAGCCGTCCAAATAACCGCTCATGTCATACCAAAAGGCTTGGTAGGGATGGTATCCCGGAGGCGGCACTTGATAATTCATCGAACACCAAGCGGCAGTATTATAAATCCCCCTGAATTTTGTTTTGTCCAGAATGTAATTCGCCGTGAGACTGCTGGGTGACTGGTTGTCCTGGGGAATTGCACCGCCCGATTGGGCTTGCGCGTCAAAAGGCTGCGCCTGCACTACTGCCGTTACGGCATCAATAGCATCATTGGTTAGGATGCTATCCGGCATGGGCAAGTCAGCTTCAAACGTGTATTCATTGTTGCCGTCGAGTTGTGTCACGCCGTTGGTTTCCGCTATTAATTCGTTGTCTGGCGTGAACAATTGTACGGTAAAGCTGGCATTAACTCCGCCCTGAAATTTGTATGTCCTGCTGAATATGCTGCCATTCGCATATGGTGCGACATACGGTGCCGCAACCGAATCTTCAATTGGCGGTATGGCATTAAAAACTAAATAGCCAGTAAAACTGTGTGGGACATTATTTGTGAGATTGCCAGAAATTGGTGGGTCAACATCCAACGATGCCAGATAGTCTTCCTGACCGGGCACATCCAACCCGTATAAATAACCTTCATCAAAAGTGTTGGTGGGAAAACTATCAATAGACAGCGGCCCTTGGTTAACAAAACTCACCCATACATAATTCTGACCCGAAGCAAAACTGCTGGCGGGCGCGGTTATCGTCGCGATGCCGTTTGACGAAATATCGGCGAAGCAGCGGATGGATTCTCCCGACGGCCTCACAACTGTAGCTTGCACTGATTGTTCGATGTTGGTGAAAAACTTGTAGATGTCGCCTTCCAGATTGAATCGCATCACCACGTCGTTTGTAGTCACGGATGCTCCGGCGGGAATGTTGCAGCCGATATATTTGATCGGCGTCCAGTAGCCTTGAAAATAATCTTGAACATCGAACGACTTGAAAAATTGCTTGTCTTGATCAAACGGCGGCATGGAAAACGTATAATTGCTGCCGTTCAAATCATACGCAAAATAATCGGGGTCCAATAATTCCCAAGACTCCTGCCGGGGATAAATGATTCTTTGGCGTGGTCACATGATTCTAACGTGCGGCTGGCGGCTTCGAGCGTGTGGCTGGCCGGAGTTTGCATACGGCTGGAACAGGTTTGCACGTGGCTGGCGGAGGTTCGCGCGTGGCTGACGAAAGTTTGCATACGGCTGGACGGTTCCAACGTATGGCTGACGGAGGTTTGCATACCGTGGGAAGGCTCTGACGTATGGCTGACGGAAGTAACCACACCCAAACAAGAGCCAGCCGCACGGCTGACTGATCCTGACACACGGTTGAAGGAACCTGACGCATGGCGGAATGAATCCAACGCATGTAAAATTAAAGGCGGCGCATCGCCGGGGAAAAGCGTTGCGCCGCCATGCCGTCGGGGGAAGCCGCCAAATGTTTTGCCGAATCGAGGTAAAAAATTACCGTTGAGCCTGACGCCCTTCCCGATGCCACCATTGTTGTCCGTTTTACCAGCCATTTCCCACCCGCCATTTCTAAACCACCATAAATCCGATCAAACCTGAAGCGGCTCTTTTAAATCATAACCCGCCGGAATCCGTCAATAAAAAATGAGAAAATTTAAAAAATAAATCCGCCCCATCACGCGCAAATAAACCGCCAGGGAATCCAAGTTTGCATTGACCTTTGGGTTCCCACCGTGGAAGATGTCCGCGCAGAATGTCAACCAAGCACAGCCACATTTTGTTTGGAGCACAATGAAAACCATTCTGGTTTTATCTTCCCATCCTGATTTCGCCGAAACGATTCGCGCGAGTTTAAGCCCGGAGCAATACCGCGTCGTCCATCGCCTCAGCGTGGACGATGCCGAACCACTGCTGGCGCACGGCATCGCCGGCGCGTGCATCATTGACGTGGATTTAATGGGCGTCGAAGGCGTCTGGACCATCGAACGTCTGCGCCGGCATGACGCCAAATCCCCCCTCGTCGCCTACACCACCGACAACCAGTCGGACTGGGAGGAAGAAGCATTTTTGCACGGCGTCACCCATGTCCTGACCAAGCCTGTTCGCGGCCGCCTTTTGAACACATTGCTGGACCGGATCTGGAACGCGCCCGCGCCCCGCGCCCTGTCACCGGCGTCAGTGCCCGCGCCCGTTTCATTTTCCCGCGCCGTCGAACCGGCCGCCGCCGGCCGCTTCGCCAACGCCACGCGATCGCTCGACGTGCTGCGCGATTTCTCCTCCATCCTCACCTACTCGCTCAACGCCGAGGCGATGCTGAAACAATTCCTCTCGTTCCTGCGCGAAATTTTGAGCGTCAACCGCGCCGCCATTTTTTTGAACCGCCCGTGCCAGCCGCTCACCGAAACCGTTTCGCCCGAAGACAGCCGCCGTCTCCGCGCCGCTTCCGCCATCGGCCTCTCAACAGGGCTGCTCGAACATTTTGAACTCTCGCTGGACTCGGGTATCGGCGGCCAGATCGTGCGGCTTGGCCGGATTTTGCGCCGCGACAGCGACGAAGCCCACGCCGACGCCGAAACGCAAAAAGAATTTGAACTGCTCGGCGCGCAGGTGGCCGTGCCGGTGGCCGACCGCAACGGCATCGTCGGCGTCGCCATTTTCGACGGCCGCGTCACCGGCGAACCGCTCAGCAACGTCGAGCTGGAATTGATTTTTCATCTGCTCGAACAGGTCGGCCTCGCGCTCCGCAACATCTGGCTGCACGACCAGCTCGCCGGCAACAATGAGATGATGACCGACGTGCTGCGCGAATTGAGCAGCGCCTGCATCGTCGTCGGGCGCGACCTGACAGTGCTGCACGCGAACAAGGCGGCGAAGCGGCATTTCGGCCGGAAGAACGAGCGCACCGGCGAACTGGAATTCAGTGACCTGCCGCAGCTTCTCGGTTCAAAAATTTATCAGGTTCTGAAAACCGGCGCGGCGCTGGAGCCGTTCCGTTACGAACCGGACAATTCTCCCGGCACGATCTACAACATCAGCGTCGTGCCATTTCAACGTGGCAATTCCACCGTGCCGATTTCCGCGCTGCTGACGGCCGACGATCTCACGCAGTCCGAACAGTTGCGCGGGCTGGAAGTCGAGGCCGCCAATTTACGGCTCGTCAAAACGATGGCCGACCGCCTCGCACACGAGATCGGCAACGCGCTCGTGCCGCTCTCGACGCACCAGCAGTTGCTCGCGGAAAAATTCAAGGACAAGGAATTCCGCGAATCGCTCGACCACGCGCTCGCCGACGGCGTCAAGCGCGTCTCACGGCTTATCAGTCAAATGCGGTTTCTCGCGCGCGAAGGCCACATCGAGCAGGAGGCGTTCGCCGTCGAGAAATTGATCGAAGACGCTTATCAAGAGGCGCGCAAACACCAGTCCGTTGACACCGCGCAGTTGAATTACGATAACACGGGCAAGCCTGTGATCATCACAGGCGACCGGGCCGCGTTGAAACACGCGCTGTCCGAAATCATGCTCAACGCGCTGCAGGCCAATCCCAAGGCGCCGACCGTGGATGTGCGGATGCATACCGAACCCGGCAGCGAAGGCGGGCAGGATTTGCAGATCGAAGTGCAGGACAGCGGCAGTGGTTTCACGAATGAAACCGCGCAGAAAGTGCCGGCGCCCTTTTTCACCACGCGCAACGTCGGCCTGGGCCTCGGCCTGACCGTCAGCCGCAAGATCATCGAGACCCATCACGGCAAACTGGAGATCGTCCCGCCGCAAACCGGCCAGTCCGGTGTCGTCCGCGTTTCGCTGCCGATAGATCCGATCCATACCACGGCGGCATAAAATTTCGTTTCGGAAAACAAAAAACCCGCAGGCGTTGACCTGTGGGTTTTGTTTTTTAAAATCTGCGGCTTAGCCGTTGTCGCCGATGGCTTCAACCGGGCAGCCTTCCTTGGCTTCTTTGCAACGAGCTTCCTCGTCGGGCGTCGTCGGCTGTTTATAGACGAACGAGTAGCCGCCGTCGTCATTGCGCTTGAAATTGTCCGGCGCGGTCTCGCGGCACAGGTCGCAGTCAATGCACTGGTTGTCCACGTAATACTTGCCGTTGATGTTTTCGGGATATTTGTTCGCGACGTCTGCCATAAGTTCAATTCAAATTCAGGCGCAGAATATGGATTCATTTCCGCGCGCTGGCAAGTCTGATTTCCAGCCCCAGTCCAATGTCCCAAGTCGGACAAAACCGCGCACCATTGGACATTGGACTTTCGGCGTTGGACTTTGGTATGTTTTTTCCATGCGACAAGGAACCGTTCGCCGGACAAAAATAATTTCCACGCTTGGACCCGCCACCGACTCCGCCGAGATGATCGGCAAACTGATGGACGCGGGCGTGAATATTTTCCGACTCAACATGTCGCACGCGCCGCACGACTGGGTGCGCCGCGTGTTCGCCGCCATCCGCGCCGAGTCCGCCAAGCGCGCGCGCCACATCGGCATCCTGATGGACACGCAAGGCCCGGCCATCCGCACCGGCGACTTGAGCGTGCCGCTCGATTTGAAGCCGGGCGAAAAATTCACGCTCACCGTGCGCGGCGAGCGCGACCTCGAACAACATTCCGTGGATGTGAACTACGAAAATTTCATCAACGACATCAGCGTCGGCGACGTCGTGCTGATTGACAACGGCACGATCCAAATGAAAGTGCTCGCCAAAAACGGCAACAAAGTGGAATGCGAAGTTTTGACGGAGGGAAAACTCGGCAGTCGGCGCCACATCAATTTGCCCGGCGTCAAAGTTTCTTTGCCCGCGCTCACGTCCAAGGACATCAAGGACGTGAAGCTCGGCCTCGAACTGGAGGTGGATTTCATCGCGCTCTCGTTCGTGCGTGAAGCCCGCGACCTGTTGCAACTCCGCGAAATGTTTGAAGAAGGCAAACCGCATCCGCTCGTCATCGCCAAAATCGAAGACCAGGAAGCGATCAAAAATCTCGAAGCGATCATTCAAGAAGCCGACGGCATCATGGTCGCGCGCGGTGATCTGGGGATTGAAATTCCGTATGAAGAATTGCCCATCGTGCAGCGGCGCATCGTGAAGACATGTTTACGCGTCGGCCGCCCCGTCATCGTCGCCACGCACATGCTCGAAAGCATGATTGAAGCGCCGATGCCGACGCGCGCCGAAGTGACCGACGTGGCCAACGCGGTTTTTGAAGAAGCCGACGCAATCATGTTGAGCGGCGAAACGACCGTCGGAAAATATCCGCTCAAGTGCATCGAAGTTTTTGACAAAATCGCGACGCGCATCGAACGCAGCGGCAGCGCAGAATTTCACAACCTGGCCGAACTGACGACCGCACGGCAGAAACTCGTCAAAAGCGCCGTGGTCATGGCGAACGAATTGAAGGCGGCGGCGATTTTAGTTTTCACGCGCCACGGCAGCATGGCGCAATACGCGAGCTGGATGCGCCCGCATTACTCGCCGATTTACGCGATGTGCGAAAACGAAAAAGCCGCGAACGAAATGGCCTTGTGCTGGGGCGTCACGCCATTCGTCATGGAATTTGATTTCATCAATCCGCAAAACACAATTGAAACCGCGCTGAAAAATCTGGCCGAGGAAGGTCGTTTACAGCCGGGCGCGACGGTCGTGATCATCGGCGCGATTTCCGTCGGCACGGAAATCGTGGACGCCGTGCAGATGCGGACGGTCTAGCACGTAGGACAGGCGTCGCGCCTGTTTCTATCCTCACCACTTTCATTTACCGTCTGGCGTGAGTGCAAACGAGGACACCCTTTCAATAAGACTATGGACTTAAAGTTAGAGACAGGCGCGACGCCTGTCCTACGACATCACAGCCCCAAAACTTTCGCCGCCTCGTTGGCCATGTCCAGCACCGTGGACGGAAAAATTCCCAGCCAGAACATTCCCGCGATGCAAATGGCGATGGAAAATTTCGCCGCGCCAGAAAGCGGAATCGGCGACAGATCCGGTGCGTCCTTGCTCCAGTAAATCGCGCGAACGACTCCAAAATAATAATAAAGCGAAATCACCACGCCGACCAGGGCCGTGAA
>CAXUBD010000001.1:8113-12015 GCA_964249225.1 uncultured Verrucomicrobiota bacterium
TAGCCGTGATTTCCGGTAATTTGCCCGGCTTCGATCACGGATTTGAGCAGCAGAAATTTTCCGAAAAATCCCGCGAGCGGCGGAATGCCCGCGAGCGAAACCATCGCGAGCGTCATCGTCGCGGCGAGCAGCGGCGAACGCTGGCTCAAACCGGCCAGCGCGGAAATGTCTTCGTCGTTCAGATGCCGCATCACGAGCGCGATGACCGTGAACGACGCGATGACCGTGAACAAATATCCGGCGAGATAATACAGCAGCGCCGATTGCCCGCTCGCGCTCAACGCCGCCACGCCGAGCAGTAGATAGCCCGCGTGCGAAATGCTGGAATAGCCCATCAGCCGTTTCAAGTTGCGCTGCGGCAGCGCGCACAGATTTCCGTAAAGAATCGTGATGCCGGAAATCACGATCAGCAAATTCGCCCAGTGCTTCGTCACGTCCGGCACGGCGACAAATAAAACGCGCAGCAGCAAAACAAATCCGGCGGCTTTGGACCCGACGGCGAGAAATGCGGTCGTCGGCGTTGGCGCGCCTTGATAAACGTCCGGCGCCCAGATTTGAAATGGAAACGCGGCGATCTTGAAACCCAAGCCAACCAGCACGAACAAAACGCCGAGCAGGAAAATTTTATTGTCCAGAAATTGCCCGGAAACCTGCGCGAGGTCGTTGAAATTAAATTTTCCGGTCGTTCCCCAGATCAGCGCGATGCCGAACACGAGAAACGCCGACGACAGCGCGCCGAGGATCAGATATTTCACGCCCGCTTCGAGCGACACGAGGCGTCCGCGTTGAAAACTGACAAGGACGTAAAACGTGATCGTGATGAGTTCGATGGAAACGAACAGCATCGCGAAATCATTCGACGACGCGGCGAACAGCATTCCCGCCAGCGCGAACAAAATGAGCGAGTAATATTCTGAAACGCCCGCGAGCCGGTCGGAAAATTCCGCCGATAAAAACAAGACCAGAATCGCCGCGACGAGAAAAAAGCGTTTGAAAAACAGCGCGAGCGGGTCTTCGACGAACGAGCCGCTGAACGCCGTGCCGAACTGGCTGCAAATCCCGTCGCCGCCCAGGCTGACCAGCAAAAGTCCGCCTAGCGCCGCAATCGCCGCGTAGGCGAGAAATTTTTTGCGTTCAGCGGGCATCCAAAAATCCGCGAGCATCAGCACGATGCCGATGGCGATGACGCAAAGCTCGAGAGTTATCAGGGAGGAGTTCATCAGTTGCGGTTCACAAATTTTTCTTCGAGGAGCGCGCCCGCCCCGGGCGCATTGGCCGACGCCCCGTCGGCCAGAACAGGAGTTGTCAGCGAGGCGCTGACAACAACAGCCGAGGCGGCTGTGCTCCCCTTATTCGTCGCCAAGCTCACGATTTTTTGCGCGTCGGGATTTATTTTTTCCGTGAGCAGTTTCGGCAGGAAGCCGAAGAGCAGCAGGCTCGCGAGCAATAGCGCGTAAGGCAGTTTGCGCCAGACATTCGAAGCGTCGGCGAGATTGGAAAATTTTTCCGGCACGGGTCCGTGCAAAATATTTCGGATGGCGCGCGTCATGTAAACCGCGCCGATGATGAGCGCGCCCCATACGGCCAACGTGGTGACGAGCGGAAAAACTTTCCACGAACCGAAAAACACCGTGACTTCGCCGACGAAATTCGCGAAGCCGGGCAGACCGCATCCGGCCATCGCCGCCATGAGCAACGCCGTGCCGATGAATTTCAGCGGACGGCAGAGTCCGCCGAGTTCGCTGATCTGGAGCGTGCCAGTTTTTTGATAAATGTAACCGCTCAACGCAAACGTCAGCGCCGCCAAAAATCCGTGCGCGATCATGATCAAAACCGCGCCGGTCACGCCGATGAGGTTCAGGCTCGCGATGCCAAGGAAAATAAAGCCCATGTGCGCCACGCTGGAATTGCCGATGAGCAGGTTCAAATCTTTTTGTTTCATCGCGACCCAGCCGACATACAAAATGTTTCCGAGGCAGAGCCACGCGAGAATGTGCATCCAGCTTTGCGCGGCTTGCGGCATCAACGGCAGCGCGATGCGGATCAAACCGTAGAGGCCGAATTTTTTCAGCACACCGGCGTGAAGCATCGCGGTTGGCGATGGTGCGACGCCGTAACCGAGCGGCGCCCACGAGTGAAACGGCCAGAGCGAAACCAGAATTCCAAATCCGAACAGCAGCAGCGGGAAAATAAAATTCTGCGCGTTCGATGCCAGCGGATGCACCGCGATGTATTCCGTGAGTTTCGGAATATCAAACGTGTTCGCGCCGGATTTCAGGTAGAGCGCGATGAGGCCGATGAGCGCGATGAGCGCGCCGAGGCTCAAATACAAAGTGATTTGAAATGTGGCGTAATTTTTCCGTTCGCCGCGTCCCCAGACGCCGATCATGATGAACGTCGGGATCAGCGCGAATTCGTGGAACGCGTAGAAGAAAAACAGGTCGAGCGACGCGAACGCGCCGAGGATGCCGCCGGTCATCACGAGCAGCAGGATGTAAAATTCCTTTTCGCGCGTCTGGATTTCCCACGAGCACAGCGCGGCGGCGAACGCGACGATCGCGCCCATCAAAATCAGGCCGACGTTCAGGCCGTCCACGCCGACGTGATAGCTGATGCCGAGCGATTCGACCCACGGGATTTGTTGCACGAAGCGGTAGCCGTCCGCGTCCACCGGCGCGCCGGCGTATTGGCAAAACATTTTCACGGCGAGCGCCGCCGAAATGAGCGTCGCCAAAACCGCGATGGCGCGGATGATGACGCGATAATTGCGCGGCACGAACACCAGCAACAACGCCGCCAGCAGCGGCCAGCCTAAAATGTAAGTCAGTATGGACATTTTATTTTCCCAAAACGAAATAGAGCAATACGGCAACGCCTAATACGAATAGAAAAGCGTAGGTTTGCAGATTGCCGGTTTGCATGAGGCGCAGCGCGCGTCCGCTCAAATCCGTGCCGCCGCGAATTGCGCCGATGCAAAAGCCTTCGACGAGCCAGCGGTCAATCCAGTCGGCGACCGTCGCGATAAAATCATGCGCGCGGATGAAAGTGGCTTCGTAAATTTCGTCGAAGTAAAAGCGGTTTTTCATCGCCACGGCGAGTTTGCCGAGTTTTGCGGGCAACGGATCGTTCATGGCATTTTTGTAAAGTGAGAACGCGAGAAAAATTCCCAGCAGCGCCACGCCAATACCGATCAGCATCGGGATGGGAGTTTTCAACGGTTCCATCAATTGTTGGGCAAAGGAAAGCGTTTCGTGGTCGGGCGCGAATTGTGAAGCGTAATTGTTTACGACGCCGATAAAGCCGCCGATGGCCGCGAACACCGCCAAAACAATCAACGGCAGCGTTATCACCAAAGAGGATTCGTGCGCGTGCTTTGCGTGTTCGGATTTTTCCTTGCCGAAGAAAACGACGAAAAACAAACGGAACGTGTAAAACGCCGTCAACGCGGCGACGAAAACCGCCACGCCAAAGAGCAGATAATTTTTCTGTTCCAAGCACTGCGCAAAAATCGAATCTTTCGAATAGAAACCGCTGAACGGCGGAATGCCGCTCAACGCGAGCGCGCCGATGAGGAATGTCCAAAATGTGATGGGCATTTTTTTGCGCAGATTGCCCATTTGCCAGATGTCTTGCTCGTGGTGCATTCCGATGATGACCGAGCCGGCACTCAAAAACAGCAGTGCTTTGAAAAACGCGTGTGTCGTCAAATGGAACATCGCAGGCGTCGGGCCGTTCAAGCCGACGACCATGACCATGTAGCCGAGTTGCGAGAGCGTCGAGTAAGCAATGATGCGTTTGATGTCGTTTTGCTGGACGGCGATGAGCGCGGCGAGCAACGCGGTGAATCCGCCGATGTAGGCGATGACGTGGAGCGCGTCGGCATCGAGCAAAAACAAAACGCG
>CAXUBD010000001.1:12025-39043 GCA_964249225.1 uncultured Verrucomicrobiota bacterium
CATCGTCGCGGCGTGGATCAAGGCGGACACGGGCGTCGGGCCTTCCATCGCGTCGGCGAGCCAGACGTGCAGCGGGAATTGCGCGGATTTGCCGACGGCGCCGCAGAAAATCAGAAGGCCGGCGATTGTTAAAGTTGTGTTAGACAGAAACGAAAAATCAAAAGATTGTTGGAATAGACTTAACCCCCAATGCGAACCGAGACCTCGCGGTAAATTTTCGATTCTTATGAGATTACTATGCAATAAATCAAAATTGAGCGTTCCAAGCATTGACCAGAAAGCCAGAATTCCGAGCAGAAATCCGAAGTCGCCGAGACGATTGGTGATAAAGGCTTTTTTCGCGGCGTCGCCGGCGCTGGGTTTTTCAAACCAGAACCCGATGAGCAGGTAGCTGGACACGCCGACGAGTTCCCAGAAGATGAACATCTCCAGAAAATTGTTCGCCAGCACGATGCCGAGCATGGAAAACGTGAACAGGCTCATGAACGCGAAGAAGCGCGCTTTGCCCGGATCCTCGTCCATGTATGCGTAAGAATAAATGTGGATCGCGCCGCCGACGCCGGTGACGATGAGCAGCATCATCAGGCTCAACGCGTCGAGCTTGAGGCCGAAGTCAACGTGCAGATCGCCGATGGTGAGCCAGCTGGTGGAAGTTTCCGTGACGGCCGGATGAAAACCGTTTGCATTTATAAATGCCAGGGTCAGCACGAAGCCGATGACAATCGCGCCGATGGAAATGAGGCTGCTGACGGACTTGGAACGCAAGGTGAAAAGCGTGATGACCACCACTGATAGCAGCGGCAGGAACAGGATTAGCCAGGGCAAAATTTCGTATTTCATCCAAAAAATTTAGACAGAATGAACAGAATTTTCAGAATTCATTTCTGAAGATTCCAATTTTGTTAATTTTGTGAATTCTGTCTGCATTTCAAAGTTTCATGCTCGTCAAATCTTCGACGTGCGCGGACTGTCGCCGGCGGTAAAGCGCGACGATGAGCGCGAGGCCGACCGAGACTTCCGCCGCCGCCACGGTGATGATAAAGAACACCAGAATCTGGCCGTTCAAATTGTCGTTGAAGCGCGAGAACGCGACGAGCGCGAGGTTCGCCGCGTTGAGCATCAGCTCCAGCGACATGTAAATCACGAGCAAATTGCGCCGCATGATCACGCCCAAAAGTCCAAGGGCGAACAGCAGGAAACTGACGGTCAAATATTGTTCGAGTCCGACGTGCATTTTTATTTTTTGCCACAGAGGCGCAGAGACACAGAGACAGAATTGAATCTGCTCAACGCGCGTTTGGCTGATTTGTTTAATTTCATTTTCTCTGTGCCTCGGTGTCTCTGTGGCTATTTAAGATCTTTCTTGCTCAACAAAATCACACCGACCATCGCTACGAGCAGCAAAATAGAGACGACTTCAAACGGCAGAACGTATTGCGTGAACAATAATTTGCCGAGCGCGGCGGTGTCGCCTTCGGTTGTCGGTGAGGAATAGGCGTTGAGATTCGTCGCGTGCAAACTTTTCAAAAAGATGGCGGCGATGGTGCCGACGGAAATCAGTCCGGCGACGATCCCGTAAGTTTTGATTTTGCGGCGCTGTTCTTCCTTCAAATCGAGCAGCATGATGACGAACAAAAACAGCACGATGACCGCGCCGGCATAGACTAGGATTTGCACCGCCGCGAGAAAGAACGCGTGCAACAGCACGAACAGCCCGGCCATAGAAACGATGGTGAGCACGAGAAACATCGCGCTCGTGACCGGGTTGCGGCTGAACGGATTGGCGACGACGAGGACGCCGCACAACAAAGTCAGCGCGGCGAAGACATAAAATAAAACATCTTCCACCGCGCCGCCGCTGATTAAATTATTGATTTGTTCCATTGCTGATCACAGCTTCACCGGAAAGCTTTCCTGCTCCTCCGCTTCTTCGAGTTTGAGTTTCCATTTCTGGATGCCGGGGCTGACGCCGCCGAGCGCGAGCAGTTTTTCTTTGTTGTAAATCATCTCGGCGCGGCTTGTGCCAACGAGCGAATAATCTTTCTGCAAGAAGATCGCCTCTTCGGGACAGACTTCCTGGCAGAAGCCGCAGAAAATGCAGCGGAGCATGTTGATCTCGAACTCGTGCGGCATTTTCTCCGCGTTCGTGCGGTCCGCTTTTTCGCCGGTTGGTCCGGGCGGAATGATTTTGATCGCCTTGGGCGGGCAGACAAATTCGCAAAGCTGGCACGAAACGCATTTCGTATTACCGTCCTGATCTTTCACGAGATACGGCGCGCCGCGATAATCCGCCGGCAGCGTCCATTTCTGCTCGGGATATTCCATCGTCACGACCTTGCGCAGGATCAGCGTGTTGTAGGCGTGACGGAGCGTGACCTTCAATCCGCCGATGATGGCCGGCAGATAAAGTTTTTCCCAAAACGTCAGTGGTTTGCGATTAACAATCATTTAACTTCTCATCCACAGCCAGACGGCCGTGATTAAAATGTTGACCAATGCCAGCGGCAAAAACCGCCGCCAGCCCAAATCCATCAACTGGTCGTAGCGAAAGCGCGGAAACATCCAGCGCACCCAGATGAACACGACCATGAAAAAAAGCATCTTCGCGAGAAAAACAAAAATGTGCGCGATGCCCATGCCGAGCGACGTGGCGGCGTGATCCAGTCCCCAGAACGGCAGCGTCCAGCCGCCAAAAAACAACGTCACCATCATGCCCGACGACGCGACCATGTTGGAGTATTCGGCGAGAAAAAACAGCGCGAACTTCATCGAGCTGTATTCCGTGTGATAGCCGCCGACGAGTTCCGTTTCCGCTTCCGGCAAATCAAACGGCGTGCGGTTCGTTTCCGCGAATGACGCGACCATGAAAATGATGAATGAAATCGGCGCATACACCACCAGCCAGCCGTGCGTGGACTGCCAGTTGATGATCTGACTCAAATTCAAATTACCGACGATCAACAGCAACGGAATGACCGACATGCCCATGGAAATTTCATACGAAATCATCTGCGCGCTCGAACGGATGCCGCCGAACATCGGATACTTCGAGTTCGCCGCGTAACCCGCCAGCACGATGCCGTAAACGCCCATCGAAACGATGCCGAACGTGTAGAGAATGCCGACGTTCAGGTCCGCGATGACCATTTTCTGCGCGCCGATGTTCGAGCCGAACGGAATCACCGCGACCGTGAGCATCGCCGGAATCACCGCAACGGCCGGCGCGAGGAAGAAATAAATCGTGCGCGCGTTCGCCGGCGTGAAATCCTCCTTGAACATGAACTTCAGCCCGTCCGCGAGCGGCTGGAAAATTCCCAGCCGGATCAAGAACGGCCCGACGACCGGAACAAATTTCATGAACGGCGGCGCGCAACGGTTCGGCCCGACGCGATCCTGGATCCACGCGGAAATTTTGCGCTCGGCCTGCACGACGCCGACGACGATGGCGATCTTGACCAAACTGAAGATGATGAAATTCCAGTCCATTTTATTTTTTTGCCACAGAGGCACAGAGGCGCAGAGAAAATTTATTTTCTCCCGCTTTGGCAAAATCTGTTTTCAATTTGTTTTTCATCTCTGTGTCTCTGCGTCTCTATGGCCAACTAAATTTGCACCGTCACGCCGGTATCGCCGAGGGATTGCCACGTCACGCCATTGAACGCGGGCACTTCCTTCGCCATTTGGTTAAACAAACCTTCGATCGTCACGAAACCGTTCTGGCCGGTGACGTTGAAAACCAAGTCGTGCAAAAACTCCCATTCCGCGCGCGCGTCGCCGGGCACTTCAACGGCTTTCATGAATTTCTGGATGCGTCCTTTGGTGTTCGTGAACGAGCCGCGTTTTTCCGCGTGCGCGCATCCGGGCAATAAATAATGCGCCAACTTGGTCGTCGCGTTCGGCAAAATGTCGCTGACGATGAGCGTGTCGAGTTTGGCCAGCAAATCCGCGCCAATGCCGTGTTTCGTCACGTCTTCGCCGAAAACAATCAACGTCTTGATTTTGCCGCTGGAAATTCCATTCGCGATTTGCGGCAGGTTCGAGCCGATTTCCGTGAAACAAATTCCCGTCAAACGCGCGCCGTTCGTGTTCGGATTTTTATCCGCACTGACCAGCAGCTTGTCACCCTCGCCGAAGCGCGCGACGGAATCGCTGATCGCGCCGAGCTTCGATTTCAATTTTGAAATCAGCCAAAGCTCCTCATTCGTCTGCCGCGCCGAAGCGATGGTTGCCACGGAACCGACCGGAGCTTTTTTGAGCTTATCTGAAATTTCATTGAGCGCCGTCGTCCAAGTGGATTTCTGGCCGCGAACCAAAACGTCTTTCAAACGATCTTCGCGTCCGATCCACTTGTAATTCAACCGACCGGCGTCACACATCCACGGGCCGTTGACGGCGTCGTTTTCGCGCGGCGTGTAACGGTAAACTTTTTCCTCGCGCGAACCGATGATGGCATTGCAACCGGTGCCGCAACTCGTGCAAACGCTTTTGGTTTCCTTCAAAAACCACACGCGCATCTTGAAACGAAAATCTTTCGACGTGAGCGCGCCGACCGGACAGATGTCCACGGTGTTCAGCGTGTAATTGTTGTCGAATGGCATTCCGGGGAATGTCGCGATCGTGTTGTAGCTGCCGCGATTGACGATGCCCAGCGCGTCGTCGCCCGCGATGTCGCGCGTGAAACGGATGCAGCGCGTGCAAAGAATGCAGCGTTCCGCATCAAGCATGATGCGCGGACCGAGATCAACCGCCTTCGGCTTGTGAACTTTCGCTTCGACGAAACGGCTCGCGCTCTGGCCGTAGTCCACGGAATATTCCTGCAACTTGCATTCACCAGCCTGGTCGCAAATCGGACAATCGAGCGGATGATTGATGAGCAGCGATTCGAGGACGCCTTCGCGCATCTGCTTCACGCCGGGCGTGTTCGTGTAAATTTCCATGCCCGGCGAAATCGGCGTCGCGCAGGAAATCGCCGGACGCGGCATCTTGGAAATTTTCGGCGAACCATCCGCGTTCAAAATCGGCTTGCGATCCGGGCCCATCGCCGGCATGCCGTATTCCACGAGGCACATGCGGCAGTTGCCGACGACCGGCAATTTCGGATGGTAGCAATAATGCGGCACTTCCTGTTTCGCCAGCTCGCACGCCTGAATCATCGTGGTCGGAATCTGCTTGCCGGAAATCGGATCGGCCATCGTCTTCGGCACTTCGATTTCGCGACCGTCCACCTTCACCTTGATTTTTTCAATCGGAGGCGCGGACTTGATTTCAGTTGTGGCGACGGTTGACATTTTTTATTTAACGCAAAGACGCAAAGGCGCAGAGACGCAAAGCAAAAAAACTTTGCGGCTTGGCGTCTTTGCGCCTTTGCGTTGAAAATTTTTCATTTCAGTGATGTGCGGCTTCAAGTTGTTTGTGTTCAGCCGGAGCGGAAACTTCTTTTACATGACGCGCTTCATCCGCCGCGCCTTTCGCGACAAATTCATCTTTGAACTTCGCGACAAAACTTTGCACGGGCCAAGAACAGGCTTCGCCGAAGGCGCAAATCGTGCGACCGCCGGGAATGTTGTCGGCAATCTTCACGAGATAGTCCGCGTCGCTCGCGCGGCCTTCGCCGTGCGTGAGGCGATGCAGCGTCTTGCTCATCCAGAGCGCGCCTTCACGGCAGGGCGTGCATTGGCCGCAGCTTTCGTGCGCGTAAAATTCTGCGATGTTCGCGAGCGCCTCGACGATGTCGGTCGAATCATCCATCACGATGATCGCGCTCGAACCGCTCATCGAACCGGCGGCGGACAGCGAATCGAAATCGTAAGGCAGATCCAGCATGTCGGTCTCGACCAGAATTTCTTTGCCCTCGGCATCCTTTTTCTTGAGCTTGAATTTCTCGCCGGCCTTGAAAACTTTCGCGGACGAACCGCCTGGAATCACGGCTTTCAATTTTCTTCCGTCGCGCAAACCGCCGCCGAATTTCGGGTCGTTGATGAGTTCGCCAATCGTCGCCTTGCCGACTTCGATTTCGTAATAGCCGGGTTTCTTGACGTGGCCGCTCAAGCTGACGATGCGCGTGCCGGTGTTGTTCGGCGTGCCGAGCTTGGCGAATTCCGCCGCGCCCATCGCGACGATGTGCTTCACGTTACAGAGCGTCTCGACGTTGTTGACGATCGTCGGACACATCCAAAGGCCGAGGATCGCCGGAAAATATGGCGGCTTGATGCGCGGATACGGACGCTTGCCTTCGAGCGATTCGATGAGGCCGGTTTCTTCGCCGCAAATGTAAGCACCCGCGCCGCGATGAACGTGCATCTCCAAGTCGTAACCGGAACCAAGAATATTTTTGCCGAGAAAATTTTTCGCGCGCGCTTCTTTCAACGCCTGGTTCAAAATTTTTGCGCCGTCCACCATTTCGCCGCGGATGTAGATGTAAGCGAGATGCACGTCGTTCGCGAAGCACGAGATGATCATGCCTTCGAGCAACTGGTGCGGATCCTTATACATGATTTGCCGGTCCTTGAACGTGCCCGGCTCGGATTCGTCCGCGTTGCAAATGAGATAAATCGGCTTGCCACTCTTGCGATCAACAAAACTCCACTTCAAGCCGCAGGAAAAACCCGCGCCGCCGCGACCGCGCAGGCCGGAACTTTTCACGTCTTCGCGAATTTGTTCTTGGGCAGAAAGTTTTTTGCCATCCGGCAAATCTTTCGGCTGGATAGCAAGCGCCTTCTTGAGCGCGTCGTAGCCGCCATGGCGCAAATAGCATTCGATGTCCGGCGTGTAACCGGGTTCATCGGCATGTTTCAAAATCAATTTATATTCTTGCGCCATATCAGCAACTTGACTCTCAATCAAATTTCTCTAGCCTGTTTCGTCCCGTCCTGCCCGATGGTGTAACGGTAGCACAACAGACTCTGAATCTGTTTGTCATGGTTCAAATCCATGTCGGGCAACCATCCGTCATTTACGATTTCAGATTTTCGATTGACGATTTTCATTTGCACTTTCCGACAATCTCATCCGCTTTCGCGTGCGAAACGCCTTCGTAAAAATCATCGTTGCACATCATCACCGGCGCGGTGCCGCAGCTCGCGAGGCACTCGACAAATTCCACGGTGAATTTTCCGTCCGGCGTCGTCTGCGCGCCGTGCTTGTGCGAATCCAATCCGAACTTCTTGCAAAAATGCTCGCGCAATTCATACGCGCCGCCGAGCGCGCAGCTCAACGTGCGGCAGACCTTGATCTGATATTTGCCCATCGGCTCCTGCCGCAGCATCGGATAAAACGTCAAAATTTCCTGGATGTTGATCGGCTGCAATTCCAGTTTTTTTGCCGTCCACAAAACCGCCTCGCGCGAAATCCAGCCGAATTTTTCCTGGATCGCGTGCAGCACCATGAGCGACGCGGCGCGTTTCACCGGATAGTGCGTGATCAGCTCGTCCACTTCGGCTTCCAATTCTTTTGTTGCTTGAAAACTCATTTGTTTTCTTTGCCACAGAGGCACAGAGAACACAGAGCATTTTGTTTCTCTGTGAACCCTGTGACTCTGTGGCTAAAAAATTTCATCGATCGGATTCTCCCATCACAAAATCAATCGAACCCAAAATCACCGGCACGTCACTGATCATTGCGCCCGGCATCAGTTCGCCGAGGATGCTCAAATTGATGAACGAGGGCGCGCGGATTTTCAGGCGATACGGCACGCCGCCGCCTTTGCTGTTGATGTAAAAGCCGAGTTCGCCTTTCGGATTTTCGTGGCCGAAATAAATTTCGCCGGGCGGACAATTCACGCCTTCGGTCACGAGCATGAATTGATGGATCAATTCCTCCATCTTCGTCATCACTTTTTGCTTCGGCGGCAAAACAATTTTCCCATCGTCCACGTTGACCGGCTCGTGCGAATTATTTTCCGCGCCGCCGGGAATTTTGTTCAGGCACTGCTCCAGAATTCTCATGCTCTGCTTCATTTCTTCCATCCGCACGAGATAGCGGTCATAGCAATCGCCGACCGAGCCGGTGGGAATGTCGAACTCCAAATCCTTGTAGCAAAGATACGGCTGCGCCTTGCGCATGTCGTGTTCGACGCCGCTGCCGCGCAGGTTCGGGCCGCTCAAGCCGTAGTCAATCGCCATTTGTTTCGAGATGACGCCGAGGTCGCGCAGACGGTCCACCCAAATGCGATTGCGCGTGAGCAACGTGTGCGTTTCGGCGAGCGCGACGGCAAATTCTTTCAGGAACTGGCGGACTTGATCGCACCACGTCGGCGGAACATCGCGCATCAAACCGCCGATGCGCGTGTAAGTCGTCGTCAAGCGCGCGCCGCTCGCGGCTTCGGCGAGATTGTAAATTTTTTCGCGCTCGGTGAACGTCAGCAGAAAAACCGTGACCGCGCCGGTGTCCATCGCGAACGCGCCGAGGCCGAGCAGATGCGATGAAATGCGCGCGAGTTCCGCGCACATGACGCGGATGTATTGGCAGCGCGGTGGCAATTTGTCGTGGATGCCGAGAAGTTTTTCAACGGCGAGCGCGTAGGCGACGTTGTTCGCGAGCGGCGCGAGATAATCCAGCCGGTCCGTGTAAGGGATGAACTGGGTGTAGGTCATGTTCTCGGCGATTTTTTCGTCGCCGCGATGCAGATAGCCCACGTCCGGATCGGCTTTCGTGATGACTTCGCCGTCGAGTTCCAAAACGATCCGCAAGACGCCGTGCGTAGCCGGATGCGACGGCCCCATGTTCAGCACCATGCGCTCGCCCTGGATGTCCGGCAAATCATCCACGGCCGCCGCCGTGCGGGCGGCGGAATCGCGAATCTCAATGTCTTGAACAGTGGCCATGAAAATTATTTTTTCTCAATCGGTCCCGGGCCAAAAGCTTGGCCGCGCAATTCTTTGTTGTCGCTGCGCGCCTCGACGCGCGCGTTGAATTCCACTTCGTCCGTTTCAGGAATCCGCACGCGCGGCTCGCGCGCGATGGAATCGTTGCCGCCGGAAATCGTCACGAACGGTCCGCCTTCCATCGGCGTTATTTCCGTGAACGCCACGCCCGGCAAATCCGTCGGTTTGCCCGCGAGCGGAAAATCCTTGCGCAACGGAAAATACGGATAGCCTTCCCACATCAAAATCCGGCGCAAATCCGGATGGCCACGAAAACGGATGCCCATCATGTCGTAGATTTCGCGCTCGTGCCAGTTGCTCGTGCGCCACACGCCGAAGACGCTGGGCAATTCAGATTTTTCCTCGCTGACATCGGTCTTGAGGCGCAATTCGCACATCGTCGCGAGCACGCGCAGATGATAAACGACCGTCCAGCGCGGGTCGTCGCCGTAATTGTCCACGCTGGAAATATCCACGAGATAATTGAAACCCAACTGGTGCTTGGCAAAATTGCAGACTTCAAAAATCTGTTCCGCGTCGGCGAGCTTGATGGTGATTTCGCCGCGAAATTCCGCCGGTTCGGAGATGATCTCGCCGAACTTGGCCTTGATTTTTTGAGCGAATTCGGGGGCGGTCACGGGAAATTCAAGATTTCGACGAGGCGTGCAGCATCGAGGTCACATTCATTTCGCCCAAGATCGGTTGCGTGCCGATTTTTTCCTGGATTTTCATCAGCGCGTCGAGGACGGCTTCGGGACGCGGCGGACAGCCGGAAATATAAACGTCCACCGGCACGATTTTGTCCACGCCTTGCAGCACGGCGTAACTGCGATACATCCCGCCGGACGACGCGCATGCGCCCATCGCGATGACCCATTTCGGTTCCGGCATCTGGTCGTAAATGCGTTTCAAGCTCCCGGCCATTTTGTAAGTGACCGTGCCGGCGACAATCATGCAATCGGCCTGGCGCGGCGAGAAGCGCATGACTTCCGAACCAAAACGGGAAATATCAAAACGGCTCGCGCCGACGGCCATCAATTCGATCGCGCAACACGCGAGGCCCATCGGCATCGGCCAGACGGAATTTTTGCGGAACCAGGCGAGCGCGGCGTCCACGCGGGTGACGACCACGTCGCCCTCGATCTTCGAGTCATAACCAAAATCGCTTTGTGTCCGCATTTAAATGATTAGATAAACGCCCGGAAAAAGAGCGTGGATTGAGCCTAGCTCCGCGCAAAATTGCTCGCAAGTTTAAATTGTGATTTTTTTCACAAAGTTTTTTTACAGTCGCAAAATTCAATCGCATTGCTTTGAAAATTGTCCTCACAACTTCCGCTTGTGACCGGCGGCGACTTGCACGACAATAAAAACACAACGGGCGAAATTATGAAGACATTTGCCGAATTGAATTTTCCAGGGCGGCTCATCGCCGTCGAGGGTCTCGACGGTTCGGGCAAGTCCACGCAGATATATCTGCTCAAACGCTGGCTCGAAGCCGAGGGCATCAAGGTTTATTTCAGCGAATGGAATTCTTCCGAACTCGTCAAATCCGCCACGAGCAAGGGC
This sequence comes from uncultured Verrucomicrobiota bacterium, assembly GCA_964249225.1. Taxonomy (GTDB): domain Bacteria; phylum Verrucomicrobiota; class Verrucomicrobiia; order Limisphaerales; family UBA11358; genus UBA11358. The sequence continues at coordinate 22,453 of CAXUBD010000001.1, forward strand.
AAAAAACGCGAGCTGCTCACGCCGACCACTTTCAGTCTGATCCACGCGACGGATTTCGCCGACCGTTACGAACGCCATCTGCTGCCGCTGCTGCGCGCGGGCTACGTCGTGTTGTGCGACCGTTATATTTTCACAGCGTTCGCGCGCGACGTCGTGCGCGGCTGCCCGCCGGAATGGGTGCGCGGCCTTTACAATTTCGCCGCGCGCCCCGACCTGACGTTTTTTTTCAAGGCGGACTTGGAGGTATCGTTGCAACGGATTCTCGACGGCCGGCCAAAATTAAAATTTTTCGAGGCGGGTATGGATTTGCATTTGTCGAGTGATCCGTATGAAAGTTTCCGCATTTTCCAAGGCCGCATTCTAGAACAATATATGGCGATGAGCGGCGAATTTAAATTCGTCGTGCTCAACGCCAACGAGCACGTCGAAAAACAGCAGGTGCTCGTCCGCAAACTCGTTGGCGAGAAAATCAACCTGAAAAAATTCAAGCGCCGCAGCCCGCTACCATTGCCGCCGGCCGTTCCCGTCCGCCCGGAAGACAAGGCGGTGCCAGTCGAGGAGGAATCAACCGCCGCATGAAAAAAATTTCTACCGCCACAAAAAAATGCCGCCAGTTTTACGGCCACGGGATTCCGAACGTCAAACTGGAGGAACTCGCGGGCAAACTCATCGCCGTCGAAGGCGCGGACGGTTCGGGCCGTTCCACGCAGATCGCGCGGCTCGTCGAGTGGCTGGAAACCAGCGGGCGCGCGACCGTGCAGGTCGGCCTTAAACGTTCAACGCTGGTCAGTGAAGAACTCAACAAGGCGCAGAACGGAAACATTTTGAGCCGCACCACGCTCGGGCTTTTTTATGCGACGGATTTTGCCGACCAGTTGGAAAACATCATTCTGCCCGCGCTCAAAGCCGGTTTCATCGTGCTGGCCGACCGCTACATTTATACGCTCATGGCGCGCGACATGGTGCGTGGCATGAACGAAGCGTGGCTGAAAAATCTTTACGGCATCGCGCTCGTGCCCGACGCGGTTTTTTATCTTTCGGTCGAACCGGAAGAACTCGTGCAACGCAATCTCGCTAAAAATGCGACGTTGGATTATTGGGAGAGCGGAATGGATTTGGGCTTGTCGCGCGATATGTTCGACAGCTTTTTGAAATATCAGTTTGCGATGCAGATCGCGTTCCGTCAGTTGCAAAAGACTTATGACTTCGAAATCGTGGACGCGAACCGCTCCGTGGATTCCGTCACAAGGGAACTGCACAAAAAAATCGGCGCGCTGATTGATTGAAAAATCAAACGCCCGGCGTGTTGGTCGCGGCCGGCGGCGGAAAATTGGCCGGCGCGTTTGTGGCGCCGGACGGGCGGCGCGGCGGATGTTTCATCAAATCTTCAAATTGTTTCCGCTGGTCCGGCGTGAGCTGCTCACGGATTTGCTGCCGCGCATCCTGCAGCACCTTGCGCATCTGCGCGGCGTTGTTGGTCCAGATCACGCGGTCCTGCTCCTGGCCGTCGGCAATGATTTTCTCAATTTTATCGCGCTGCTCGGGCGCGAGCTGAAGCGTGTCGTTCAGCCGCCCGACAAATTCCTTGCCCCACATTTCCGGCAGGCGCAGCTTGGGGAATTCTGCCGCGCGCGACAGATTCGGGCTGTTCGTTTTCGGAATGGAATTGGTGGCGAAAAAGGCCGTCTCCGGCCGCTTGGAATTTTTCGGGCGTGTATGCTGGACGCAATTGACGAGCAATCCGCCCGTCATCACCCCGGCGGCAAAAATCACCACGGTGGCCAGAATGACTTTCCAGTAATTCACGGAGTTTGATCGCCTTGGTCCACGGAAGCCAGCAGCGTGTTTTCAAAATCCTGCGAGAGATCGCCTGAACCGCCCAGCGTGGCCGGCGTGAAAAACGCCCACGCGCCAAGCAGCAACGTCACCGCTACGCAGGGAACCGCCGCGCGCCAAAGCCCGTGCACCCACAACACAATGTTGTCCGGGGCGACGCGCGCGGCGAGCAGTGCCGTGATGCGTTTTTCAAAGGCATACGGCACGCCATCGCTCGGCGGATGGGCGCGGGCGGCGGCGATCAACTTCCTTTGCAGTTCAACCGTATTCATAATGGCCACGTCTGATTGGACGCCGCCTGGCGGCATCGGGTTACAGTCATAGATATTTCTCCCGTGTCATTTTGGCGAGAATTTTCCGCATCTCGCCGCGCGCCCGAAACGCGCGGACTTTCACCAGCGGCACCGACCAGCCGGTGAGGGCGGCGATCTCCTTCACGGAACGATCTTCAATTTCCAACAGCGTGATGACCAATCGCGCCGTGGGTGAAAGTTTTTCCAGGATGCGTCCGATCAATAATTTTGCCGCGTCCGCATGATCGGAAACGTTTTCCGGCGCGGCGGCGAAACGGTCCAGCCAGTCGCTTTCCGGTTCGCTCAAATCCGTGAACGAGGATTCGCGGTTGCGCTGGTGGCCGCGCAAAAAATCGTAGCAGGTGCGCACGGTCATGCGCATGAGCCAGTGCTCAAACGGCGCTTCGCCGCGAAAACTTTTCAGTTTGCCGAACGCTTTGAGCCAGACTTCCTGCGCGATATCCTCGACCTCGCTTTCGCGGCGCGCGTAACGGCGCGCGGTGGCGAAGACCCGCGGGGAATATTTCTGGACAAGCGGCTCGAAACTGGCGGCGTCGCCCGAAAGCACGGCGGCAATCAATTCTGCTTCAGTCCGTTCCATCGTGTTGATCATGCCAGACGTTTTTGGCCAAAAAGTTAAAAGCGGTTTTAAAAATCCGCGCGCTCACGGACGCGTGATGCGCAGCGCGGTTTCCAATTCACGCGTAAATTGTCCGACGGCTTCGCCCAGCTTGGGCGGCTGTTCGGCGAGCGCGACGAGCATCCGCTCGGCGGCAGCGGGCTTGCGGCGGATGATTTCAATGGCCGCCACCATCAGCGAAAGGTGGTTGTTCACGTCGTGCCGCATCGTGACGAGTTTTTCGTTCAATTCACGAATCTGCTCGGCGGTCAAAGTGACAGGCTCATGGGGCAGCGGCATGGGAAAATCATTGCGCAAGTTTTGGGGAAAGCAAGCCGCTTCCCCGATGAAATGTTCAAAACGAAAATCAGGGACAGGTGGGATTCAAATTTTGCCGAATCAGATTATGCCGCTGCCTAAAATTCAACCATTCATTCCAGATTTTAGACAGTCCGGCTTAAAGATTCACAAACAGCTTTGAAATCGCTGCTGGCATATGAGTAGCTTCAATTGATTTGAAAAAATGGATGTAAATGACCAGTCAAGCAATTCAACCTGATATTTTTGCCACGGGAGTCGTCAATTTGGAGGCATGTTCCAAGTCCCAAGTCGGGGCGGGGCGTTACACGCTTGTAAAAATTCTGGGGCGCGGCGGCATGGGCGTCGTCTGGCTGGCGCGTGATGAATTGCTCGCCACCGATGTCGCGCTGAAATTCCTGCCGCCGCAAATCCGGTTTGATTCCGCCGCGCTGGATGATTTGCGCCGGGAAACTTCGCGCAGCCGGAAATTGACGCATCCGAACATCATCCGCATCCACGATTTTTACGATGCGAAAAATGAAGAGGCATTCATTTCGATGGAATATGTGGAAGGCTCGAATCTCGCAGGTGCGCGTGTCGAAAAATCGCAGCGCGTCCTGACGTGGGAATCGCTCGCACCGCTGGTCCGGCAACTTTGCGAAGGTTTGGAATACGCGCACGACGAACGCGTGATTCATCGCGATTTAAAGCCGGCGAACCTGATGCTTGATGCCAAAGGCCGCTTGAAGCTCGCAGACTTCGGCATCGCGCGGACGCTCAACGACACGATGACGCGCGTTTCGATGAATCCGAGCACCAGTGGCACGTTGCTTTATATGAGCCCGCAACAGCTTGAGGGCAAATCGCCCCGCGTGACGGACGACATTTATGCTCTAGGCGCGACGCTTTATGAATTGTTGACCAGCAAGCCGCCGTTTTTCTCCGGAGATTTTTTGCATCAAGTCCGTCATGCCGCGCCCGTGTCATTGCGCAAGCGCTTGAAAGAATGGGAAATCGCCAATGAAATTCCAGCGGAAGTTGAAACCGTCATTTTAGCCTGCCTCGCCAAAGACGAAACCAAACGTCCACAAAGCGCCCGGGCGGTCGCCGTGCAATTGGGATTGGTCGCGGACAATGCGCCGCGAAAATTTCATCACAAATTTTCGCGGAATGATTTTTGTATCACCGCCGTCGGAACCGTTGCGGCCGCGATCTTTTTGCATCTGGGCTTTACCGGCCTCACCCAAAAAACTTCGGCCGCGATTCCCGACAAACCAATCGCCCTGGCACCCGGGCCGAAACCGGCTTCCGATCCATGGGAAGAAAATTTCAATGACAAGCCAACCGCCAAAAACAAGACTCCCGAACTTCTTCCGGCGGCCCCGGCGGTCAAGGCCGGCGCACCGGTGGAAAAAATGATTGAACCGCCTGCGGTCCGGCAAAGCATGGGAGAAAAAATAACCGCCCTGATTCTGCCGGCGCCCGCGCCAAATCAGCCGGAAAATTTCACGGCGCTGCAACTGGTGAAATTAGGCGATCATTATGTCAGCGAAGATTCCCATGATCAGGTGATCCAAATTATTTCAGACAAAAGCGTTGATGACCTCGCGCCAAAAAGCTGGCGCGTGATTTATCACAACCAGCAAGCCACGTTTCACGCGACCGAAGTCCAGTTTATGGACGGAAAAATGGTCCGCGTGCGCGAGCCAAATCGGGTCTTGCAAATATTCGCGCCGAACGCGCGCAAAACATTTGACCTGGCTAAAGTAAGACTGGATTCCGACGACGCGCTCAAAATCGTGATGGATTTGCCGGAAGTGCGCGCGGCTTCCGTTATCGCCGTGCAAATGGAACTGGATCGCGGCTACGGCGGGCTGCCGGTTTGGAGCGTGGATTTATTTGGCGAAAGTCAATCCAAGCTCGCCGACGAAAAAGATCTCGGCACCATTTCCTTGCTGGCCGACAGCGGGAAAATTTTAAAAAATACGCTCATCAAAAAAAGCGAATGAAAGCCGACGTCGCGCCGCCGCTTCATCTGTCGCTGCGTTTTGGCGAACAACGCTGGCAAAAAAGTTTCCACCAGCCATTTATCATCATTGGCCGCGCCAGCGGTGCCATGCTGCCGGATCTGGATTTGTCCCTCGACATCAACATTTCGCGGCGGCAGGCGCGCATCTGGCGCGAGGATGACGCCTGCTGGCTCGAAGATTTGGGCAGCAAATTCGGAACGAGAATCAACGGCTGCAGGCTGGGCATCAACGCCAAACAAAAATTGTCCGCCGGCGACTTGATCAAAATGGGCGACACGGAAATTCAAGTGGAAATTCCGAACGAAGCTGCCGCCAATGTTTCAAAAAATAATTTAACCGACACCATTTCCATTTCCACATCGCTCGACGCGACCGAAAATAATTTGAGTCTGCCCGCGCCGCGCGGCAAATCAAAATCCGACTATTCCCGCCCGTTCCTCGATTTGGTTTTGGAATTAAACAATCAAACCGAACTCGCACAACTTCTGCCTGCGATATTGAATCAGACCGTGGATTTGATTCCCGGCGCCAAACGCGGCACGTTGCTGTTGCGCGGCCCGGACCGCGAAACGCTCGTGCTCGCGGCGTTTGTTTCTGATGGCGAGCCCGCCGTCAGCGAAACGCTCGCGCGCCGCGCGCTGGCGGAAAAAAAAGGCTTTATCTGGCGGCAAAATTTTCAAGGCGATCCCGGCTTGAGCATTCAACGCCATCAAATCGCCTCCGGCATGTATGCGCCGCTGGTTTGCCGTGGCGAAACCCTCGGCGTCATTTGCGTGGACAGCCCGTCGCGCGATTCTATTTTTTCGGAAGACGATTTGCGCCTGCTGCTCGCCGTCGCGCACTTCGCCGCGACTTCCGTGGCGAATCAGCAACTTCAAGAAAGTTTGCGCGACAACGCGAAATTGCTCGAACGCCTGCTCACAAATTTTTCGCCGAAACTGCGCGGAACCCTTTTGGAAAAAGCGCGGCTCGGACGTTTGCGGCCCGGCGGCGAAAAATCCGAAGTCACCATTTTATTTTCCGACATCCGCGATTTCACGACCAAAAGCGCGAACATGGATCCGGCGGACGTCGTTGAAATGTTGAACGATTATCTGCCCGCGCTCGGCCAGGCGATTTTTCCATTCCACGGCACGATTGACAAATTTTTAGGCGACGCCGTGCTCGCCGTTTTTCGCAGCCCCGAGCCCGATTCGCGCCCGCATGAAAAAGCCGTGCGCACCGCGCTGGCGATGCAATCCGCCGTTGCCAAAGTCAGCGCCCAGCGCGCCGCCAAAGGCGAAACGGTTTGCGAAATTGGAATCGGCATTCATTGCGGCGAAGTGTTGCACGGATTTATCGGCTCGGCGGAACGCCTGGAACTCACCGTCATCGGCGATGCCGTCAATCGCGCCTCGCGTTTTTGCAATCAGGCCAAAGCCGGGGAAATTTTGATCAGCTACGAATTGTATCAACACATTTTCACGCAGATCGAATACGAAAAAACCAGCATCAGCGCTAAAAATCTGGAAGCCATTCCAGCGTATCGCGTGAAAAAGATCCTTGCGTAAGATTCTCCTTTAAATGTGGGAAAAAAATGGAGCGAGCGAAGGGATTCGAACCCTCGACACTCACGTTGGCAACGTGATGCTCTACCAGGCTGAGCTACGCTCGCTTCCAAAAAGCTTGGGGAGCTTAAGGAAAAATTTGGAAATGGCAAGTCTGATTTCAGGCTGGCTTAATCGCGGCGCCCAGCGTCGCGCGGATCACTTTCAGCAAATCGTCGTGGTCGATCGGCTTGTGAAAAAACGCCACCGCACCGCCCGCCACCGCGCGCTGCTTGCTTTTGGTATCTTCCGAGCCGGTGATGATGATGACGGGAATTTTTTTGATCATTTCCAAACGGTGAAACCATTCCATGATGCGGAAACCATCCCATTCCACTCCGCCGACGTCCGGCGGAAACGTGATGTCCAGCAGGATCAAATCCGGGCTCTCCTTGCGGGCGGCGGCGACCCCCTCCGAACCATCCAAAGCCGTGATGACTTTGTAACCGGCACCCTGTAATTTCAGGGAAATGGTTTTCAGGATGATCTCATTGTCATCCACCACCAGGATTTTTTTTACGGCAACCGGTTCAGTGTTCATATCAAATTACAATTGACCTAGGTTTGTTTTCCTCTGACAACCGAATGAATGCCACTTTAACAAAAACGGCCCGGCGAGGCAACGCACAATTTCTGCGGCTTTGACTTTGGCTCCCGCCATTGTGCTAGAATGGCCGCGTGAGCAACGCCTTTTACCTCCCCGGCGAACAGCGCGCCGCCAAGGTCAACGACCTTTTCGCCCGCATCGCGCGTCGTTATGATTTGATCAACGACCTGCAAAGCTTCGGCCTCCATCGGCTCTGGAAACGCCGCGTCGTCAATCTTGCAAAAATCAAAAGCGGCGACCGCGCGCTCGATCTGTGCTGCGGCACCGGCGACATTTCTTTTTCGCTTGCCAGAGATGGCGTGGAAACGATCGGTTTGGATTTTAGTCCGCAAATGTTGGAAGTGGCGGAATCGCGAAGACAGAAGGAAAATCGCAAATCGCAAATCGCAAATCTAAAATTTCTTCAAGGCGACGCGCAGCAGCTTCCGTTTCCAGAAAATTTCTTCGACATCGTCACTGTCGGCTACGGCCTGCGGAATCTGACGAGCTGGGAACGCGGCTTGGACGAAATGTTCCGCGTGGCCAAGCCTGGCGCGCGATTGATTGTTCTGGATTTTGGCAAGCCAGCGAACGCCTTCTGGCGCGCGCTTTATTTTGCGCACCTGAAATGTTCCGTGCCGCTCATCGGACTTTTATTTTGCGGCAATGCGCAAGCCTACGCCTACATTTTGGAATCGCTGAAAAATTATCCGGCGCAACTGGCTGTGGCAGAAAAAATGCGCGGCCTGAAACTCGCGAACGTGCGCGTCATCAACCTGCTCGGCGGCGCGATGGCGATCAATTACGGGGAAAAGCCGGTTTGATTCAATAAAGAAAGCAGGAATTCAGGAACGAATCCAATTCCTGTTTTCCTTATTTGAATTTTGGCGTGGAACTTTTTGCGCCCAACTGAATCGTCATTCCCTCGCGCGCGGCGTCCACTTTTAATTTTCCCTTTTGCCGGGTCACAATCTGGCGCGCGTATTTCAGGAAGGCATCAATTTTTTTGTCGTTGTGCGCGGAGTCGTGGTGGAAGAGGCAGAGTTTTTTCACGCCGGCGGTCAGTGCGAGCGCCACGGAATCGTCCACGCAGCCGTGCCCCCAGCCGATGTGTTTTTTATATTCCGCGCGGTCGTATTGCGAATCAAGGATGAGCACGTCGGCGTCGCGGACGAATTCGATCATGTCCCGGTCGTCGCCGCCGAGGCGCGGTTCGGTGTCGGGAAAATAAGCGACCAGTCCGTCGGGCGAAAAGAGCCGGTAGCCGACGCACACGCCGGGATGGTTCGCGCGTTGCGCGCGCACGAGCACGGGGCCGATGTCGAAACTGAAATCTTTCAGTTCTTCGATTTCAATGTTGCTGGGCAGCTTGGCGAAGGGCACGGGAAAATAAGTGCTTTCCATCTGGCCGGTGAGCGCTTGGAGCAGACTTTCGCGCGAACCCTGGCAGCCGAGAATCCGCAGGCGGCAGCGGGGATTGTATATCGGCGCGAAAAACGGCAGGCCCTGGATGTGATCCCAATGCGTGTGCGTGATGAGCAGCGTGAGGTTCAACGGCTTGTTCTTGAATTCCGCCACCAACGCCAGTCCGAGCGGACGCAAACCGGTGCCGGCATCGAGAATGATGATTTCGTCGCCGCACCGGACTTCGACGCAGGAGGTGTTGCCACCATAACGTATGGTGCCCGGACCCGGCGTGGGGACCGAGCCGCGCACTCCCCAAAATTTTATGCTCGTGACGCTTTTGATGGGCATAGCCTAACGCATCGCGGAAAAAAATAAAATTAAAACAACATCGCCGGACGCTTGAAAAATCTTGCGCATTGGCGCGGCTGTTTTAGAATGATCATCTTTGAGTGGGTTGGTAGCTCAGTCGGTAGAGCAGTGCCCTTTTAATTCAAAAAGGCCGATTTTAGCCATTTTTATCAGTTTTTAATTCTCCCTTGCCATCATTACAGAAGCCTTGATTTCATTGACTGCTCTCGTTGTTTCGATGTCATCTCTTGTCTTCTCATAAAATCCAAAAAAATTCTTTCGGGTTACAAGTCGGGTGCAAGTTTTTTTGGTGCCTTTAAGGCACTTTCTGCACCCAAATTTGAAGGCGACTTGCACCCGGAGATCAGTTCGACCCCGGTAATTGCTGATTAAAAAGCGGGTGCAAGTTTTTTCAAATTCTAACGCCGCGACTTTGATTTTGGGTCTGCGTCGGTCTTTTAGAAATAGCGCGATCCAGTTTGATTTCAAAAGACTCGGCCACGATGCTCATGTCTTGGCGGGGATATTTTTCCGCAAGATGGTCGCGCACTCGTTCGGTCACGTCGTCTTTCCAAAACTTGAAAGTCTGTCGCTGGTCGCGCGTGAACGCTTGCAAAACTTCCCGCACGTCGTGGCCGCTGTTCACGACATCTTTCTTCGCGCCTGAATTCAATGGAAGTGTTTCCACAACGGCAAATTCCAAGCCTGTGACCGTGCGCCGATGGCAGAGGGAAGCATTTTCCATTAAATCAACGTCGTGCTGCCATTGTGCGCCGTCGTTGGTTTGAATGATGCGGACTGACGATTGCAGGGCGGCTTTGAAAGCCTCGTTTGCCGTCGTTGTCAGATTGCGCTCAAGATTATGAAGGTTCTCACAGTCGGACTTGAATTGTTTCATGTGTTCCGCAAAAACGGTCATGGCCTCGGCGTTGGCCGTTTCGTGAAGCTGGGTTGGTCTTTCGTAGTAGTTCATAAATCACCTCAATTAGTTTCCAGAAGTTTTAACAGTTCGGTTTTTGGCACGAGCAATTTGCCCCGGAGCGCGCGGCACGTTTTGAGTTTGCCGCGCTGAATCAGCCGGTAGATGCTGAAATAATGCACGCCCAGCATATCGGCGGCTTCCTGCACGGAATACGCGAGCCGCTCGGCGGGGGGTGCGATGGTTGTTTGTTGTTCTTCATTTGTTGGTGTGGTTTCCATGTGTCCTCCATTAAAAATATTTTTTGGTCAGCAAGGCGGGATCAAATGAATCCGGTTTTAACACGAGGCCAAGTTTTTCATTGTGGATATGTTTGAGAATCATTTCCTCCACTGATTTGCTGGCATCGAATTTTGGATACAAAGCGTCTTTGGGAACGTCCAGCACGCTGGCCAGCCAGCACACTTGGTAGTCATAAACGTGAACCAACCGGCTTTCGATTTTGGAAACGCCGCTGCGAGAAATCATCCAGCCCCTCCGCTGCAACGCATCGGCCAGATCGCCCTGCGTCCAGCGATTCTCGTCGCGGAACTTGCCGACCTGTCTGCCGACCAGATTGTTCGACACATTCATTTTCAACCGGCTCAATTTCTCATTTGCGCGCCGAAATTTTGGCCTGAATTCAGGACAAAATGACGTTCCGGCTCATTTTTCCACGCACCGCCATTTTCATTGTTACCGTTCAGAACAAAATTTTGCCGACGGTTTTACCACAATTCGTTTCACTAGGTTGTGATGAAATCATCACGGCTTTTCAGTCCGGCCTTTTGGCAATTTTGCCTCAATCCGTCTGTGATGGTTGTAATGAAATCATTACAACTTTTATGATTGAAAAACCGGCCTCCCAAGACATGGCACGGCCATGTTTTTGGGAAGTGGGGGTCATCAAACTGACAGCAAACCGGCGTCAGTTCTCGCCAATAAGCCTCAAGAGAGGTAGAAAACAGGCAAAATTGCCTGACCCATTATGGGATGAAGGGCATTATCGCATCGGCTTTCGCCGACCTAGCCAAGATATAAATAATTCGGAGAATCAGGCGCTTTCGTCCTGCCTCAAGAAAACCAATAGCACAGCCGAATCAAAACGCAAGCCCGACAAAATAAAAATCGGCCGTTCAGATTTTGCGCCTTAAATTGATATGGATCACAATGCAAATGTCATTGGCCGAAACGTGGGCAAATTTCGGTATCAAAACGGTTGGACTCAAGAGGAACTTGCTGCAAAAATGCAATTGTTGGGTTGTCACATAACCCGTCAGATTATTGCCAACATTGAAACTCGTCGTTCTTCTGTAGGCGACAAACGAATCGAGTATTTCGCAGAGGTCTTCGGTTTGGAAGTGGGCGATTTATTTCCGAAAAAACGACACTTCAGCGGGCGTATGGTGGGATTGGAAGCGTAAAAAAGGCAGCATCAAAAGTTTGATGCTGCCATGCGTAACTAATTTTTATTCGGCGGTGTTTAGAAGTTTGACCAACTCGGAGCGTGGCACTAGCAATTTTCCTCGCAGCACCCGGCACGCCTTGAGTTTGCCTCGTTGAATCAACCGATAGGCGGTATAATAATTTATCCCAAGCATATCGGCTGATTCTTGAATCGAATAAGCCAATCGTTCTGTTGTTGTCGTGGATGTTTCTGTTTTTTGTCCGTTTTCCATATTTCCGTTGTGTTTGAGTGATTGAACGGATGTCGTTCAAATTCGTAATCGGCCTGGCGTCGCGCCCAGCCTTTTTATTGCGAATGAAAACAGAATTTCGCGGATTAAAATGTTACCCAAGCAGAATGAGCAAAAAGACGGTCGAAATCCTTTTGATCAGATTCAATTTTATGCCGTGAATTTTTGCCAAAGACTTTGTTTTGACTGTTCAAAACAGTGATTGCGCCAAATTCAAATGGGCATAAATTATCTCCGTTAGGTGAAGCTATGACAATCATCAAGCAAGACATAAAAACGCAGGACATGAAACGCGAAGTCCGGGACATCCGGGAAACCGCGCGTAAAATTTCTGCCTCCAAAGAATCCGCCCGCCGCTTCTTGGTGTCCACCGGCATATATTCAGCCAACGGCCAACTCAAGCCGCAATTCCGCTGATGGTTTGGTTCATGCGGACTTTCGACGCCGCACAACGGCACGACTTGATTTTTGCGGCGTAACCGATTCACTCGATTTCTGACCGAAAGATTTGATGCGTTGCATAACATCCGCGAGTAGCGACTGGTAGCCCTGCTCCTCTGCCGGTGTCCATTTTCGTGCGGGTTTTGTCTTCTTCCTCATAGACGACATGATTGTGACAGAAGACACTGGATGGCGCTCTAAAAATGTTAATCACCACCGCTCTTAAACAACCGTGCAGATTCCAAGCGTGCCTTCCTAAGTTGGACGCGTGATAATGCAATAGTCGCAAAACGGTATCAAAACAGGCATGATATTTTTGATGTCCGAGCCAGTTCAAAAGACGATAATTCCGTGGAAACGTTTTTGGTGTCGTTTCGGAGATGCAATCCATGTTGGAGAAGACCGACAGGGTTTTCTCACCGACCCCGAAGGCGAATTGTTCACGCGTCTGCACAATCCGCATCTTTTCACGTTCGACAAATTGCTGAATGAGAAATGCCTGATTCTATGTGGTGATCCCGGCACTGGCAAAAGCACTGTGCTTCAGCAGGCAAAATCCACCTTGGAAAATTCGCTTGGCGCAGACGGCAAGCTTATCTGGTTGGAATTCCGCGACGTGCCAAGTGATTCCGCTTTTGCACGACGAACATTTGAATCAGATGTTTGGAAGCAGTGGCAAAACTCCACGGGCAAACTTGTTCTGGTAGTGGATGGCGTTGACGAGGGTTTGGTCAAAATACCCGGCTTCGTCGCTTATCTGGCGAGTGAGTTGCGCAACGCACCGATTCAACGGCTTCAAATCGTGCTTGCGTGCCGTTCCGCCGTGTGGCCGGTTAGCGAAGGCGAGCAATTGATTCAGCTTTGGGGCATCATTGAAAAACCCCCTGTTTTTGAGCTATGCCCATTACGTCATCGCGATGCCGTTCAGGCCGCAGAGATGGTGGGAATAGATGCAGTTAAGTTTATCCAGGCGATTTATCAGCAAAAGGTCGTCGGATTGGCGGCATTGCCGACAACTTTATTTTTCCTGCTGGATGAGTTTCGCGATGGTGGCGCATTTAGTGGGACGCATCGGGAACTTTACGAACGAGGATGCCAGCGATTAGCGCGTGAAAATGACCCACAACGTATTGCAACGCTGCGGATGCTCCGAAATTCCGGTCGCGTCTCGACGCCGGATGAAATTTACGAAGCCGCGCGTCGCCTTGCCGCGCTCCTTCTTCTATGCGGAAAATCAGCAATCCATATCGGCCCGATTGCAGATGCGAGCGCAGACGCCGATTTACATTTAAGCCAAGCGGTTGACAGTTCTGGTCTTGAAGTCAGTCCGCTCACAGAGGCCGTCTTTGACAACGCGGTTTGCAGCGCACTTTTTACGTCACGCGGACCACATAGGTTTGGATTTGCACATCAGACTTTCGCGGAATGCTTGGCAGCACAATTTCTGTCCCGCCTGCCGCTGGTGCAAATAAGAAAACTCCTGTGTGCTCGCGATGCCGGGGACGAACACGTCATTCCTCAATTGGCCGAAACAGCCGCATGGGTTGCCGGTATTCATGAAGATTTTTTTGATTACCTGTGCCGGATCGAACCGGAAGCCTTGATACGAAGCGACATTTCAAAAGTTCAAAACCACCGGAAACAAGATTTGGTTGCGGCAATTTTGGAAAAGGCGAAGCGCGCGGATTTATTTGATGAAAGAAATTTTGACCGCTTTTTTAGCAGCCTAAAACACCCGCAGATTGCAAGCCAGCTTCGGCTTTATATTGCGGACAAGACGCTCAACATCGTGGTGCGAAGAATGGCAATGAGCATTGCGCGCGAATGTGAGGTCATTGAATTGTGTGATGACTTTTTACGCATGATTCAAGACGCGTCCGAAGCCCAGCAGTTTCGAGATCAGGCGGCTTACACGCTGGAGAATTTAACACCAGCCGCCCGGCTTGCCGAATTAATCCCACTTGCAACCGAAAAATCTGACCCGGATGACACCATACGCGGTTGCGCCATCCGTCGGCTCGTCCCAGAATTATGGTCGGTCTCACAAGCCGTGCCTTATCTTCATGCGCCGCGCAACGACCATTTTTTCGGTTCGTATCATTCGCTCCTGAAATATCACTTGCCCCGGCATCTCAAAGATGAGGACGCGCTGTTGATTTTGGAACTGCTTGTCCAAAAAACTCATTGTTTTGACACCATAAATGCCTTTCAAGAATTAGCCGAAGCCGCTTTCGTTCTGGCACTCAAAAATCTTTCAAAGCCCGACATCTGCCGGTTGGCGGTTCAAGTCTGGATGACGAAGGCAAAAAACTATCACCCACTGCCCCGCACTGCGGACTCGGCTGTTTTCAAATTATTTCGAGAGCGCGAAGATTTGCGCCGAGAATTTGTCGCAGCCATCGTCAATGACCCGCAAATATCCGCTGACGACTTGATTCATTTTCGCAGCGGCGTTGGTTCGTTGTCTTCGCAGAATGATCTTGAATGGGCATTGCTTCAGATTGAAAAGTCGCCCCATGAACGACGAACGGCATGGGCTTCACTGATTTGGTCTGATTGCCAACCTGAATCCGCCTGCAAATGTTGGGATTTGTTGTTGCGGCAAATTAAAGAAATCCCCGAGCTGGAAAACAAATTCTCATGGCTGCGAGCATGGGATTTGGATGAGCCGATTGCACGACAAGCGAAAGCGCAGTGGTTGAGGCAACAGCGATGGAAAAATCAGCATAAAAGACGAACACCAAGCCGGGACAATAAAAAATTACTAGAACAAGATTTTGCAGACATTGCCGCCGGAAAAACTTTCCGTTGGATTGAGCTTTGCGGTCAACTCACGGTGGAAGAAGACCAGACTCATATTTTTCACCCATTAACTCACGATCTCACCGAATATCCGGGTTGGAAATGTGCCGACGAAGCTCGACGAAAAATCATTCGCGATGCCGCCAGAAATTTCCTCTTAAAACACAGTGACGGTTATGCTGAAATTGGCGCTCCAACAAATTATTTTGAGCCTGGTTATATCGCAATATGGCTGCTTCGTGATGAAATTCGTGGTGACGCGGAATTAAGGACGGCAGTTGGCACGAAGTGGATTGATGCCTTGATTGGGCATTTCAACGGCGGGAGCGATTATTATCAGGAAACGGCGGCGCTGGCGTATGAATTAAGCCCCGACGCAACCTTGCGCGGATTCATCCGGGAGGCGAAAGCCGATGATAAGCAACACGGACAAATTCTCTCGCTGCACGGTTTTCGCAAATGTTGGGACGCGCGCTTCACTGCGGCGGCGTTGGATTTGATTCGCAATGGCAACCTCAAAAACGGCAGCATTGAATCCATTCTTCAAATCGTTGCGCCAATCGCACCAATGGAAGCTGCCGCTTGTGCTGAACCGCTTCTTGATTCCGCATCGCTCGCAAACGCAGCAAACGATGAACGAACCGTCAATGTTTTAGCGGCGTGCATCGGTGGAATGCCTGCCGAGACATGGCACTTTGTGTGGCCAATCATTGAGGCCAATTCATCTTTGGCGGAAAAAGTTCTGACTCGCATTGCCGACCGAATAAATTATCACCGGGAAAAATGCCTGCCAATGTTGACGGAAAAACAACTGGCTGATCTATATCTGAAAGTTCACAATTTTTTCCCGCCTGAAACTGATCCCGACTTCTCTCGCGGCGGATTTGTAAGTCCTCGCCAAAGTGTCGTGCATTTTCGTGGTGACATCATCGGCGCGCTGGAAGCGCGCGGAACAGAAGAGGCGTGCAATGAGCTTTTACGGCTGGCGAATGCCTTGCCACGAGAAAACCTGTGGCTGCGCTGGCGCTATTACAACGCCCGAACGAGCAAGCGGCGCAAATCATGGATTCCACCAGAGCCAAAAATTGTCCTCGGTCTCGCTGCTCGTGCAGAGGCGCGGCTTGTTATTGATGCAGACGATCTCATGGAAGTCGTGCTGGAATCACTGAACCGACTTCAAATCCAACTTACCCAAAACACTCTGCCTCGAAGCGAAGATTTGTGGAATTGGGATGGGGCCGATACACGGCGGCAAAACTTTCGCCACCTCGACGAAGCATTTTTATCGAATTATATTGCGCGCTGGCTACGCGATGATTTGGGTCAACGCGGAATTATCATTGGCCGAGAAGTGCAACCGCGCCTTGGGCAACGCACAGACATCCATGTCACTGCTGTGCCGCTTGAACAGACATCTTCTTTGCAAAATGTAACGGTGATTATTGAAATCAAAGGCTGTTGGAATAGTGAAGTGCGCACTGCAATTGACGCGCAACTTGTTGGCGACTATCTCCGTCCTAACGGCCTAACACACGGAATTTACTTGGTTGGTTGGTTTGTGTGCGACAAATGGAGCAATCCGCAGAATAAATTGACGAGCCAAACATTTGCCGATGCGCAACAAGAAGTTGTTCAACTTGCCGCTGCGTATGACGGCAAAACCAATCCAGAGCGCATTGCCGCAATCG
>CAXUBD010000001.1:39053-44120 GCA_964249225.1 uncultured Verrucomicrobiota bacterium
TCCTAATTCAACATCAACTTAAAATTCAGATTCTAATTCGAACATAAAAGTTAGTTATTTCCAATGTCCGAATATGTTAATCATAAATCTCCCGGCGTGAAAAATTCATTCGTGCGCGAAATCCTAAAAGCAAAACTCTCGGAGCCGGGCGGCGGGTCAACGGTGGAACTCGCAGAGTCTTACCTTGACGCGCCGACCGGCGACATACAATTAAAGTTTCGATTCACGCGCACAACTCCAACACGGTTGCATCACATGGTATTAAGATGAGTCATTTGAGTCGTTCTTGAGTCACACGTTTGCAGTCCGCTTTCATCGGCGACCAATGGAGCTGCGTTGCGCGTGGACGGCGGCGTGGTCAAGTCAGCGTTTTAGTGTGGTAGATTACAACGTAATTCTGTCTGGCATTGGATACTCCAAAGCTTTTGAAGCCGTCGAACGAGGCGTGCTTCGTTTTTCCGAGTTAGCTCATGCTCCCAAATTCGCAAAACCCGCCAGCCGGATTTTCGCAACGCGCGATTTACAAACAAAGCCCGTTTTCGATTGGCCGTTATTTTCTGCCGCCAGAATTTGCGGTTGCTTTTGGGTTCACTGTAACAGCGCGGGCAGCCGTGCCAAAAACAACCGTCAACAAATACCACCAGTCGCAGTTTCAAAAAGACAAAATCCGGTTTTCCATGAAGCCGGTGATGCCGCCGCCAGCCGGTGACTCCTGCATACTTCATTAAACTGATGAATCGAAGTTCTGTGGCGGCGTTGCCATGCGACCGAATTCGGGACATCAATTTTGATCGTTTTGATTTGCTGAAAATGTCGGCCATGTGCTCTTGCTCAAACAATAGATGAATTTGCCACAAGCCGCAAAGCCGTTGACTTATTTTTGCAGCAAGTGTTCACTTTGCATAATCACGGGCGATTCACCACACGAGAAAAACCATGACAACGCAACATAAAGACAAAATCGAAAGCGTTCCAAATCTTCCGGCAAAAGATTTTTTTGTTTCAATGCTTACCAGGGACATCGAGTTAAACGATGCCATTTTAGACTTGCTCGACAATTGCGTAGACGGCGCGATTCGCACGCGCTCGAAAGAAAAGACAGACGATGATTCGCTGGAAGGATTTTGGGCAGAAATCAAATTCGATGAGAAACGATTTGTGATTGAAGATAATTGCGGTGGAATTCCGTGGAAAATTGCGAAGGAATATGCGTTTTGCATGGGGCGTCCAGAAGGAGTTGAAACCAAAAACGGCACAATTGGCGTTGTTGGTATTGGAATGAAGAGAGCCATTTTCAAAATGGGGCGCGAGTGCTACGTCCACAGCAACCACAAAGACGATGCTTTTCTTGTCACTATTCCTCAAAGTTGGTTTGCCGACGATAAAAAATGGGATGCGTTTGATGCGGAACGCGAACAACCGGCAAAAAAACTTCGGCATGGAACGATTGTTGAAATTTCAAAACTTGAAGATGGAGCAAAAATCGCCTTCGGTAAGGGATCATCTTTCAGAGAAAATTTTCCGTTAATCGTAGCTGAATCGTATTCCTACTTAATCGAAAAGGGATTCAAAGTAAAAATTAACGGCGACGAAGTAAAACGAAAGCCAATCAAAATCTGTTTTGAAAATCCTGACGACCCAAAAAAGAAAGGACGTTTAATCAGACCTTACATCTACGAAAGTAAATTCAATGACGTTGAGGTGTTCGTAGCTGTCGGATACCGTTCGCGGCTGCTAACACAGCAAGAACAAGATGATGCCGCGAAAGCTAATTACGCGGCGAAGGAAGCCGGTTGGACGGTGGTTTGCAACGACCGTGTTGTTTTGAGCAATGACAGGACAATCAAAACGGGTTGGGGATTTGGCGGCGTTCCAAACTTTCACAATCAATTCAGTTCCATCGTGGGAATTGTAGAATTTAGATCTCGGTATACAGCCAACTTGCCGGTTACTACGACAAAACGCGGAATTGATACCAGCAAAGATATTTACACGTTGGTTCGACAAAGAATGCAGGAGGGTCTGAAGTGTTTTACGAAAAATACAAATCGCTGGAAAAGTTTTGAATCAGAATTAAAAGGTCGCTTCGACAAACTCGATTTTTTGGATCTCAAAGAACTTAAAAAAACCGCGCGGAAATTAAATCTCGCGACGGTGCGCGGCGAAGGAGATCAAAAACAGTTTAAGCCGGAGCTTCCCGAAAAAAAGAAAATTGAAACCACGCGCAAAATTTCTTTCACAAAGGAATTAGCCGACATTGAAAAAGTGAGCCAGCATTTGTTCAACGAAATTCGGACGCCGGAGAAAGTTGGCGAAACCTGTTTCGACAGAATTTTGGGTGAAGCTTCAAAATGAAATTGTCTCCGGCTTATCATCTTCGCACGAACAAGGCTGTCGAACGCCTCCTGTTCCTAGAATTGTTGCGCAAGTTGGACGGAAGCATTCCAGTGGCAAAATGCAAATATGTCAGCCTCGGCGGACCTTATCTTGAAGATTTTTCAATGGTTCACGGAGCTTTTGGAAATCGGGATATGGTCAGCCTTGAAATAAAAGAACACGTGCGTAGTCGTCAACGCATAAACCAGCCGCATTCCCAAATTGACCTGACTTTGGATTCAACTTCTGACTTCGTCGAAGATTATCAAACTGGTCGCAAACCGTTGATTGTCTGGTTTGATTACGAATGGCCGGACTGGAAGTTGCAAATTTCAGAATCGTGCGAGCTTCTTCAAAAACTTCCGCAGATGAGCATTTTCAAAATCACGCTATCGGGAAAAACCGATTGGCTGGGAGGCGATCCAAACGACCCGCTTCCAGAAAGAGCCAAACTCATCACCGAAATGTTCAGTGACTATGGCAATTTCACGCCCGCAGACATCAACGAAAATTCAGTATGCAATACGCTTTATAAAATTTTGCACAAAGCAGTTGCAGATGCAGTTCCTGACACGGCAAAACGGGCGGTTAGAACCTTGGCATCATATCAATATAACGATGGGACGCCCATATTGACTGTTACCATGATAATTGGCCAGCTTGCCAAAATTGATGAAATTGCAAATAAATTACAGAAATGGCCTTTTGCTGATTTGAATTGGAACAAACCGCAACGGATAGCTATTCCATCTTTGAGTCTGCGCGAAAAACTGGCAGTTGATCGGCTGTTACCGAACGCTTCTGCAAAGAAGGTGGTTGGAAAATTAAAATTCCAGCTCGCCGAAAAATATACCGATTCTGTCGAAGTTATAGAAAACTATATTCAGTTCTACGGACATGTGCCGCAATTTCTTCGCGTCACGCTTTAGGCGTCGTTTCTTTTTCCGCTGCTGAACGAACAAAAATTTTGCTGCCAATCACACTCAACACCGCTTCCGCCACAAACGGACTCACGCTGTTTCCAATTTGTCGGAAGCTGTGCCACTTCGACGGCGCAAATTGAAACCAGTCTGGAAATCCTTGCAAGCGCGCCGCTTCGCGCGGAGTGATTACGCGCGGCGAGGTCGGATGAATCGGGCGCACGGCCTGATAGCTGCCTTTGTCGGCGGCAGTGCCGGCGCGCAGAGTCGGACACAATCCGTCTGCGTTGAGGCGAACTGCTTTTGAAATGTGATCTTTTCCGCCCGGCTTGAGCCGCGCATATCGGGCGGCAACTTTGGCCGAGTGTAGTGTGCCAAGGCAACCCGACACCACACCTTCTTCATCATACAGACGAATCGCCTCCGGGTCGCCGATGTCTTGAGGAATACCGTTGACGATGCGTTCCGCGAAGTCACCAGAAGGCATCGGTTTAACAAGCCAACGCCTGCCTTGTTCTTCGGTCAGCCATTCGGAACGAATACGAGGCAGGCCGTGCAAGGCCGTTTTTACCGTGACGGCCTTTGTTTTTTTGGCTTCAAAGTCGGTTTTGAAAATCGGCGCTACCATGTCAGCGCGATAGCCGATGAAAAATGCGCGCTCGCGGCTGGTTGCAGCACCGTAGTCGCTCGCCTTGAATTGAATCGGTTCGAGCATCGTGTAGTCATCGGAAACCAAACTGAAAGCCTGTTCGCGAATGTCTGCGTATTGGTCGTCGAGAATTCCCAAAACATTTTCCGCGACGAAAAATTTAGGGCGGCATTCCGCGACCAGCGAAAAGAATTTCTGAAAAAGATTGTTGCGTGGATCGGCGACGCACCGATGACCGATTGTGCTGAAACCCTGACACGGTGGCCCGCCAACGAGACCGTCGAGTTCCCCGGTTTTTATTCCGGCATGGCGCAATAATGTTTTGCCGTCGAGTTTGCCAATGTCTTCGGCCAGATGTTTGACTTTCGGGAAATTTTTCCTGTGCGCGGCGACGGCGTGTTTGTCGAGTTCCACCGCCAGCGCAACGGTGAATCCGGCGCGCGCCGCCCCGAGACTCAAGCCGCCGACTCCGGCAAAAAGGTCAATGATGCACGGCTTGGCCGTGCCATTCATTTCAGACGGCGAGATTCGGCTGCGAATTTTCGCTGTCGAAGATTTAGTTGAATTCGGGCTGCTCATGTCATGCTATACGCGGACGACATTAACCTATGCTTCGCAAATGCGACAAGCAAATGCTTCAAAATGCGGCGAAGGCCAGTCGCCGCGACAAAATTTCAATTTCATTTCAATTCCGGCAGCGATTTCACGATTTTTATCGTGTCCAAACTCACGGTGACGACCTGGCCGATGAGCCGGACGATGTATTGCTCGTTGTCCATCCGGTTCGGATCGCTGGCAATGTTGCCTTTTTCGTCGCGGGTGACGCGGTATTGATCAATCAGCCAATCCAGCGCGCTGCGGTTGCCGAGTTTGTAATCGAACACTTCCGGCGGGATGCCCTCAAGCGTCAGAAAATCGTTATACACGATGGCGGATTTGCCCTTCGTGAGCTTCATCGCCTCCACGCGCCAGTCGAGTTTGACTTCTTTGTTTTCGATGCGCTTCAATTTGAATTCCTTGGCCGATTCATAATTGATGTGCAAATCAGCGAGCTGCTTGCCAGCGGCGGCGAAGGCGTGGAAAAGTTTCGCGCTGGCTTTCGGATTATGGTCGGGCTTGGCG
>CAXUBD010000002.1:0-8759 GCA_964249225.1 uncultured Verrucomicrobiota bacterium
CGGGAGTAAAACGTCTTCGCGCCCGTCCAGTTTTCACGACA
The DNA here is from genome assembly GCA_964249225.1 of uncultured Verrucomicrobiota bacterium. Lineage (GTDB taxonomy): Bacteria > Verrucomicrobiota > Verrucomicrobiia > Limisphaerales > UBA11358 > UBA11358. Next base: position 42 of record CAXUBD010000002.1, read on the forward strand.
GCAATTCATCGGTTGGCGCGCCGAAGTTCTTTTTGACTTTCACCCATTTCTGATCCGTAAATCCTTCGAGGTGGTAAAGTCCGCTGCCGCCGATGATGCCGATCCTGTGTTTTGACATGCGCGAATTATGGCATTGCCCGGTGAAAACTCGCCAGCGTTTTCTCGGCTGGCGCTCGCAAAAAGAAATGCTAATTTTTGGCCATGGAATTGTTTGAACGCATTTTAAAAATCGCCGTGAGCGGCGGCGCTTCGGATTTGCACATCAAAATCGGCACGAATTGATCGCGGTCGAATGTCCGCACCCGACCGCCGATTGGATGAACAAAATCGTCGAGGCCATCACGCCGGTGCATTTGAAAAAACGGCTGGAGGAGGAGCGCGAGATTGATTTTTCCTATTTGATCCCGAACATCGGGCGTTTTCGCACGAACCTTTTCCAGCAGCGCGGCCAGTGGTGCCTGGCCATGCGCCACGTTAAAGCAAGCGTGCCGAGCTTTGAGGAACTCGGCTTGCTGGAACAGATCAAAAAAGTCGCCGAATCGCCACGCGGCATCGTGCTCATCGCCGGTTCGACCGGTTCCGGCAAATCCACCACGCTCGCGGCCATGCTCGAACACATCAACAACAATTTCAAAAAGCACGTCGTCACGCTCGAAGACCCGATTGAATTTGTTTTTGAAGACAACCAGTCGGTCATCGAACAGCGCGAGGTCGGCCTGGACACGATGTCGTTCCATCACGCGCTGAAACACGTTTTGCGCCAGGACCCGGACATCATCATGGTCGGTGAAATGCGCGACGACATCAGCTTCGCGGCGGCGATGAGCGCGGCGGACACGGGGCATCTGGTTTTGTCCACGCTGCACACGACCACGGCGGCGCAGTCCATCACGCGCATTCTGGATTTTTTCAAAGCGGACGAGCGCGAACAAGTCCGCCGCCAGATCGCCGGCACGTTGCGCGGTGTGATCTGCCAGCGCATGATCGCCACTGGGGAGGGCAAGATGACGCCGGCGTTGGAAATTTTGATCAATTCGCCGTTCGTCCGAAAGTTGATCGAGGAAAACCGGCTGGACAAATTGTCGGCGGCGATTGAAACCGGTGCTGATGACGGCATGATCACGTTCAATCAATCTTTGTTCAATCTGGTGAAAGCCGGGCGCGTCACGGAAAAAGAAGCTTTAGCCAAGGCGAGCAATCCGCAGGCGTTGGAGATGAATTTCAAGGGAATATTTTTGAATGAAGGCGGCCGGATTGTAAGTTAACCTTGACAGAATTGCGACATTTTTTATCGTATATGAATGCGGGTTTCCATGAGAACAGACTATGCTCTGCGCGCCTTGTTTACGTTGGTGGATCACTTCGGAGGCGCGCCCATCCCCATCCGTGAACTGGCCCGGCGCAATGACGTTCCCAAACGTTTTCTAGAGCAGATCATGCTCACGTTGAAATCTCAAGGCTGGGTGAGCAGTGTCGCCGGAATCCGCGGCGGTTACATTCTGGCGCGAAATCCAGCAAAGATCACAATGGGGGAAGTCGTGCGACATTTCGACGGAATCCTTGCGCCGATTCATTGTGTTTCGGTCACTGAATATCGGCGATGCTCGCAAGAACCGGTCTGCCGGTTTCGGCGCGTTTTTTTTGACGCGCGAAATTATGTGGCGGGACTTATGGATCGGTTGACTCTGGCTGACGTGGCAAAAGGCCTGCCACTTTCCAAGCTGGAGGTTTCAGGCGGGTTCACCGGCGGCGAAGGGATTTAAAAAAATTATTTTAAAAATTGTTGACATCTTCAGCTGATTGTGGAAAATAACGACAAGATTAGTCGTCAATTGATTCGGGTTTGTTAAAAACTTTTATTTATGAGTTAATAGCGACTACGCACTATTACGGCAAAATTTTTAAATTCTAATATAAAACATGAGCGCATTCACAGTGAAATCAACTAACAGCATCGGCGAAACGCAAAACTGGGTGGAAGTCGTGCGGCAGCAAGTCGGTTCGTTGCGTTTCGGCTTGGTGCAGATCGTCGTGCACGATTCGAAAGTAAAGCAAATTGACAAGACCGAGCGGGTGCGGCTGGAAAAAGCGCGCGCCCAAACCCTTTGACGCCGTTCCAAAACCCGGCGTAAAAAAACAACAAACCAACGCCCACCGAATCATCGGAGGCAAAACAAAAAAACAAAAATGAAACTGAATCGGTTAATACTGGCAACAGTCCTAGGGACGCAATTCGTCTCCACCTCATTCGCGGTGGATGACGCGGAGATTGAAGCGCTCAAGCAACAAATCCAAGACCTCGACCAAAAGGTGCGGATTCTTTCGCGCGAACGTGAAAATGATCAGGACACGGTGTCGGCGGCGGCTAAAACCCAACCGAAGCTGTCATTGGGGGCCAACGGCTTTAGTTTCAGTTCGGCGGACACCAATTTTGTCGCCACGTTGCACGGCCTGATCCAGGCGGATAGCCGCACTTTTTTCAGTGATGGCGGCGGCACCTTGGGCAAGAACACGCTGCTGATACGCCGCGCCCGGCCCATTTTCACCGGCACGGTGTTCCATGATTTTGATTTTAATTTCACGCCGGATTTCGGCGGCACCACCGTGCAAATTTTTGACGCGTTTTTGAATTATCGTTTTAGTCCGGAATGGCAGTTGCAGGCGGGCAAGTTCAAATCGCCGGTCGGTTTGGAGGCGCTACAGGGGGATACTTGGACTTCGTTTAACGAGCGCTCCATCGTGACGGATCTGGCGCCAAACCGGGATGTCGGCTTCGAGTTGCACGGCGATTTATTTGGCGGCGTCGCCAGTTATGCCGGGGGAGTTTTTAACGGCACGCCGGATTACAACGGCACGACGGTCAATCAGGACACTGACGATAACCGGGCGTTTGCCGGACGCGTCTTCTTTCAACCGTGGAAGGTTTCGAATAAACCTGCTTTGCAAGGCTTGGGTTTTGGCGTGGGCGGCAGTTATGAATCCGATCGCGCCACGGCCGCTGATTTGACGCCTGGTTACCGGACCGACGGCCAGCAAACTTTTTTTAGTTACGCCACGGGAGTCATCGCCAATGGCGACCATTGGCGGTTTTCTCCGCAGGGATATTATTATTACGGGCCATTCAACTTTTTGGGGGAATATGTCGTCTCTGACCAGGTGGTCAACCGCACGACGGGCAAGCTGGCTTCCGCCGATTTGCAAAACACCGCCTGGGAAATTTCTGCGGGCTGGGTGTTGACGGGTGAAAACGCCTCCTACAACGGCGTCACGCCGCAACATCCGTTCAATCCCAAAAACGGCCAGTGGGGCGCGTTTCAGGTCGTCGCCCGTTACGCGGATCTGGATATTGATAATGCGGCGTTCGCCGTCGCCGCGCCGTTTGCCGCCGCCGGGTCCGCTTCCGAAGCGAAAGCCTGGTCGGTCGGCCTCAACTGGTATTTGAATCGTGATATCCGCGTGAACGCAAGTTTCTCGCGGACGACCTTTTCGAACGGCGGCCTCGCGACCCCGACCGCCATCGTGGCGCAGCCGGAAAATGTCTTCTTCACCCGCGTCCAACTGGCGTTTTGATCGCAAAAAAAAATCCAAACCAAAACAGAAACAGCACAACCCATGAAAAAATTCTTAAAACTCTTTGTCCTGCTCGGCTCCGCGTTCGTCATCGCGGCGCAGGCGAAGGAAATCAAACTGCTCAACGTCTCCTACGATCCAACGCGAGAATTATATGCCGAATACAACACCGCGTTCGCCCAATACTGGAAAACAAAAACCGGCGACGATGTGGTCGTTTCGCAATCGCACGGCGGCTCCGGCAAGCAGGCGCAGAGCGTCATCAACGGCCTCGAAGCCGATGTCGTCACGCTCGCGCTGGCCTATGACATTGATGCGATTTCGTCGCAGGCCAAATTGTTGCCGGCGAATTGGTCGGAAAAATTTCCGAACAACGCCACGCCTTATACTTCGACCATCGTGTTTCTCGTGCGCAAGGGCAATCCGAAGAACATCCAGGATTGGGATGACGTCGTAAAAAAAGGCGTGACCGTCGTGGTCGCAAATCCAAAAACCTCCGGCGGCGCGCGCTGGGCATATCTTGCGGCTTACGCCTACGCGCTAGAAACCTACGGACATGACGATGCGAAGGCGAAAGACTTCATCACGAAGCTCTACAAAAACGTGCCGGTGCTCGATTCCGGCGCGCGCGGCGCGACCGTCACGTTCGCGCAACGCGGCATCGGCGACGTTCTGCTCGCGTGGGAAAACGAGGCGCATCTCGCGTTGAAAGAATTTGGTCAGGACAAATTCGACATCATCACGCCGCCGTTGAGCATCTTGGCCGAGCCGCCGGTCGCGGTCGTTGACAAAAATGCGAAGCGCCATGGCACAACCGCGGTTGCCAAAGCCTATCTCGATTACCTCTATTCGGACGAAGGCCAGGAAATCGCGGCAAAGAATTTTTACCGCCCGCGCAACCAGGCCATCGCGGAAAAATATGCCGGTAATTTCACTCAGTTGAAACTGGTCACGATTGACCAGGAATTCGGCGGCTGGACCAAAGCGCAAAAAACCCATTTCGCCGACGGCGGCGTTTTTGACCAGATCTTCCAACCACAAAACTAGTGTGTGGTCCTCCAATGCGGGCGGCGGCTTGTTTTACCTTCAGGCCGCCGCCCCGTTAAGGAAAAAAACCACGCCGCACAAATTTTTATGACCATCGCTGCTCCATTTCAAACCATTGCGAAACCAACGCGAAACCATCGCCGCGCCATCGCCGACCTGCTCGCGCCGCTGGAAAGAATCGCCGCCACGTCGCCCAATCTCGTCGCCAATCACGAGGCGCGTTTTGAAATCGGTGGCGAGAATTATGATCTGCCGCGCTATCTGTTCGTCGGACCGCGCGGCGGCGACACGCCGATCCGCGTCGGAATTTTTGCCGGCGTCCATGGCGACGAACCGGAAGGCGTTCACGCGATTGTCCAGTTCATCCAGTTGCTCGAAGCGCATCCCGAACTTGCGGCCGGCTACTATCTTTCGTTTTATCCCATCTGCAATCCGACCGGCTTCGAGGACGGCACGCGTCACTCGCGCGGCGGCCAGGATTTGAACCGCGAATTCTGGCGCGATTCCGCCGCACCGGAAGTCCGTTTGCTGCAGGCCGAATTGCAATCGCGTTCGTTCCAGGGAATCATCTCGCTGCACACCGACGACACGAGCGACGGCTTTTACGGAATTGTCGGCGGCTCGACCTTGACAAAAAATCTGATCAAACCCGCGCTGGCCGCCGCGGAAAAATTTCTACCGCGTGACGAGCGTCCGGTGATTGACGGTTTCGCCGCGCGGAACGGCATCATTCTCGACGCTTACGAAGGCATTTTGTCCGCGCCGCCGAAAGTGCGCCCGCGTCCGTTTGAAATCATTTTGGAAACGCCGGTGGCGCCGCCGGAATACTTGAAGGAACTGGCGTTCGTCGCCGCACTCCAGACAATTTTGCTCGAATACAACAAATTCATCGCCTACGCTCCCAACCTCTAAACTGTGGCGACCAAAAAAATCTGGCGAAAAAAAATCCGCGTGCTGCCGGGCTTCAGACTGACGCTCGGCTTCACGCTTTTTTATCTCAGCCTCATCGTGCTCATCCCGCTCGCGGCCGTTTTCTGGAAAACGAGCGAGCTGACCTGGCCGCAATTCTGGCACACGGCCACCATGCCGACGGCGATGGCATCGTATCGCCTGACGTTTGGCGCGTCTTTTTGCGCGGCATTGGTCAATGTCGTTTTCGGCCTCGTCGTCGCGTGGGTTCTCGTGCGCTACGAATTTGTCGGGAAAAAAATCGTGGACGCGCTCGTGGACTTGCCTTTCGCGTTGCCAACGGCCGTTGCGGGCATCACGCTCGCGGCGCTTTACTCGCAAAATGGCTGGATCGGCCAATTGCTCGCGCCGCTCGGGATCAAAGTCGCCAACACGTCGCTCGGCATTTTCATCGCGCTCACGTTCATCGGCCTGCCGTTCATCGTGCGGACGGTGCAGCCGATCCTTGAAGACCTCGACGCCGAACTTGAAGAAGCCGCGTCCAGTTTGGGCGCGAACCGCTGGCAGGTTTTTTCGCGCGTGATTTTGCCGATGCTCACGCCCGCGCTGCTGACGGGTTTCGCGCTGGCCTTCGCGCGCGCGATCGGCGAATACGGCTCGGTGATTTTCATCGCCGGAAACATTCCGATGAAAACGCAGATCACGCCCGTGCTCATCATGCAGGAACTCGACATGTTCGATTACGCGAAGGCCACGGCCATCGCCGCCGTCATGCTCGTCGTCTCGTTCGTGCTGTTGCTGACCATCAACGTGCTGCAATGGTGGACCAACCGTTACAACACGCACAACCTTGCATGACGCCGGCCGCAACAACTTTTCATGGGCCGCAACAAGTCGTGCATCGCCGCACGACCGGCGAACCGCCGTTCGTGCGCCGTCTGCTTATCGGCGTCGCGCTGGTTTTTTTGAGTTTGTTTTTGTTTCTGCCGCTGATTTTTGTTTTCACGCAGGCGTTCGCGAAAGGCATCGGTCTTTATTTTGAAACCTTTCGCGACCCGAATGCCTGGAGCGCGATCCGGCTGACGTTCATCGCTGCGATCATCGCCGTGCCGTTGAACTGTGTCTTCGGCGTGGCGGCGGCGTGGGCGATCGCAAAATTCGATTTTCGCGGAAAAAATATTTTGCTCACGCTGATTGATTTGCCGTTCTCGGTTTCACCCGTGATCGCGGGCTTGATTTACGTACTCGTTTTCGGCGCGCAAGGCTGGCTTGGCCATTATCGCGACGCGGAACATCCGTGGTGGCCATGGCTGCAAAACTGGCTGAACGAAGAAAATTTCAAAATCATTTTCGCCGTGCCGGGAATTGTTTTGGCAACGATTTTTGTCACGTTTCCGTTTGTCGCGCGCGAATTGATTCCGCTCATGCAGGCGCAGGGCCGCAACGAGGAGGAAGCCGCGCGCGTGCTCGGCGCGAGCGGCTGGCAGACTTTTTGGCGCGTGACTTTACCCAATATCAAATGGGGTTTGCTCTACGGCGTGATTTTGTGCAACGCCCGCGCGATGGGCGAATTCGGCGCGGTCGCGGTCATCAGCGGCCGGATTCGCGGCGAGACGAACACGATTCCGCTGCACATCGAGGCGTTGTATGACGACTACAATTTCGCCGGCGCGTTCGCGATGGCATCGCTGCTGGCGTTTCTCGCGCTCGTCACGCTCGCGTTGAAAACGTGGGTGGAATATCGGAATAACGAACTGCGCGGAACAGCATTCACGCCCGTGCCGATTGGCAAAAAGGCCGGTTAAAATTGATATGAGCGTCGAAGTCAAAAACGTCACGAAAAAATTCGGCAGCTTCACCGCGCTCGACAACGTGAGCCTCAAGGTAAAGTCCGGCGAACTCGTCGCGCTGCTCGGCCCGTCCGGTTCCGGCAAGACGACTTTGCTGCGCATCATCGCCGGTTTGGAATTTCCCGATCCGGGCGACGCGAGCGTTTTATTTTACGGCGACGACGTGACGCAAATTCCCGCGAGCGAGCGCAAGGCCGGTTTCGCGTTTCAACATTACGCGCTGTTCCGGCATTTGAGCGTGTTTGAAAACATCGCGTTCGGTTTGCGCGTGCGGCCAAAAGCGACGCGTCCGCCGGAACCGGAAATTCGCGCGCGTGTCGAAAAATTATTGAAACTCATCCAGCTTGAGCCGATGGCGAAGCGGTATCCGTCGCAGCTTTCCGGCGGCCAGCGCCAGCGCGTCGCGCTCGCCCGCGCGCTCGCGGTCGAGCCGAAAGTATTGCTGCTCGACGAACCATTCGGCGCGCTCGACGCAAAAGTGCGAAAGGAATTGCGCCGCTGGCTGCGCCAGTTGCACGACGAGATTCACGTCACCACGTTGTTCGTGACGCACGACCAGGAAGAGGCGCTGGAAGTTTCCGACCGCGTCGCGATTTTGCGCGACGGAAAAATCGAGCAGATCGGCACACCGGAGGAAATTTACGACAAGCCCGCGTCGCCGTTCGTTTATGATTTTCTCGGCAACGTGAACCTGTTCAGCGGTCGCGTCAGTGAAGGTACGGTGAAGATTGGCGAGACCGAATTTGTCGTGGGCGAAAACACAGGCGCCGCGGCGAAATCCGCCGTCGCGTTTGTGCGTCCGCACGACATCCGCGTCACGCGCGAAGCGACCGGTCCGGCGCTAGCGGCGCAGGTCGTGCGTTCCAACGCCGCCGGCCCGGTGGCGAATCTGGAATTGAAACGGCTCGACAGCGGCGAACAATTCACCGTGCAATTGAGCAAGGAGCTGTTTCAGGAATTGTCGCCCAAGCCCGGCGAACAACTGTTTGTGGAACTGCGCAACGTGCGCGTGTTCGGCGACGATTATTCGATTTGATCACGCCGGTTGCGCGCTGACAAATTCCCGATGTAGCCGCGCGTAAATGCCGTTTTCGTGCAACAAACTTTCGTGCGTGCCGCGCTCGACGATTTTTCCCTGATCCAAAACCAAAACCAAATTCGCCTTGCGAATGGTGCTCAAACGGTGCGCGACGATGAAGGCGGTGCGTCCGCGCAGCAAAATGTCCAAGGCCTTTTGCAAACGCGCCTCGGTGACGGAATCAATCGCGCTCGTCGCCTCGTCCAAAACCACGATGCGCGGATTTGCGAGCATCGCGCGCGCGAAACAGACGAGCTGCCGCTG
>CAXUBD010000002.1:8769-15224 GCA_964249225.1 uncultured Verrucomicrobiota bacterium
ACAGCGACGTGCCGCGCTCGGAAACCTGCGTGTGCAGTTGTTGCGGCAGCGCTTCGAGGAGGTCGAGGCAGTCCAGCGCGGCCACGGTCGCGCGCACTTCGGCTTCGGTGGCTTCGGGCCGCGCGAGGCGGATGTTGTCCAAAACGGTTCCGGTGAACAGAAAATTATTCTGCTGCACGCTGCCCATTTGCGAGCGCAACGAATCGCTCGTGACTGAATTCAAGTCAAAACCGTCCACGAAAATTTTTCCGCGCGCGGGCAGGTAAAATTTTTGCAGCAAACCGACCAGCGTGGTTTTGCCGCTGCCCGTGTGGCCGACGAGCGCGACGGACTGGCCGGGTTCGACCGCGAACGAAATGTCTTCGAGCACCGGCCGACCGGCTTTGTATTCAAAATTCACGGACTGAAATTCCACGCGGCCTTGAATCGTCGGCAACGTTTTCGCGTCGGCGGCATCGCGCCATTCCGGTTTTTGATCCTGCATTCGAAAAAATCTTTCTGCGCCGGCCATCGCCATCAGCGCCTGATTTAATTGATTGCCGATGGCTTGGACCGGATCAAAAAACAAATTCGCGAGGAAAAAAAACATCACGAGGTCGCCGACTTCCATGTGCAGCCAGCCGTGCCAGCGCAGCGCGCCGAACGCGCCGAGCAGCGCCATCGCGCCGAGAAAAAGCTGGCTCTTCAGTTGCAGCAGCGGCACGAACACCGCCGACGCCTGCGCGACGCCGACGTTGTTTTCGCCGTGCGTATCAATCAGTTTTTGAAAAAAGCCCGCGTTGATTTCGTGCCGCACGAACGCCTGCGTCACGCGGATGCCGCCGACGGATTCGGCGAGCGTCGAGGAAACGCGGCTCCAGGATTCCTGCACCTTGCGCACGCGCCGCGTCATCTCGTGCTGATAGCGCGTGTTGACGAACCAGATGATCGGCGCGAGAAAAACCATCAGCGAAAAAAGTTTCCAGTCATACCACGCCATCAGCGCAGCGGACGCGGCCATCTGCAAGCCTTGCACGACGAGCACGAACGCCACGTCCTGCACGCCGGCGCGCACGCTGTCAATGTCCGACGTCATGCGGCTGATGATGCGGCCGAATTTGGTCTGGTTGAAAAACGCCATCGGCATCGTCATCAACTTCGCGAACAGTTCTGTGCGCATGTCGTGAACGACAGCCTCGCCGAGTTCGAGTGCGAACCGCTGGCGAAAATGAAAATTCATCGCCGTAAACAGCGCCAGCGCAAAATAACCCGCCGCGTAAAAATAAATTTGCGACAGATCGCGGTGCGAAATCGGGCCGTTGATCGTGCGGCCGATGAGCCACGCGAGCGCGGACAGTTGCAAACCGCGCGTGAACGTCAAAACGAAAAGCCAATTACGCTTGGCCGCGTAAGGTTTGGTGTAGCCGAAAATGCGGCGGATGAGCGGCCATTGCAGCGGCGCTTTTTCCGCCTCGCGCTCTTCCATCGGATTGTAAAACGTGATGGCTTCGCGCGTCGAGTGATCGCCCTTGGCAATCTGGCCGGAAGATTTATTTTTTTCGGGCGCGCTCATAAATCCATGATCTGCAAAAGCGCGGTTTCATGATACGGCCCTGGTTTGTGAACGAGTTCGTCGTGCGTGCCGGATTGAGTTAATTTTCCGTCTTCCAAAACCAAAATCAAATCGGCGCGGCGCAACAAACTTAAGCGGCTCGAAACGACAAAGGCGGTTCGTCCGGTCATCGCGTCACGCAGGGCGGAGACGATTTCGTTTTCCGTTTTCGCGTCCACGGAAGCGGTCGGGTCGTCGAGAATTAAAATCGGCGGCTGCAAAATCAGCGCGCGGGCGAGCGCGAGCCGCTGGCGCTGGCCGCCGGACAAATCCACGCCGGCTTCGCCCAAAACGGTTTCGTAACCGTGCGGCAGCGCGATGATAAAATCGTGCGCCGACGAAATGCGCGCGGCGCGTTCGATCTGTTCCATCGTGGCCGACGGATGGCCGAACGCGATGTTCGCGGCGACGGTGTTTGAGAACAAAAAGCTTTCCTGATACACGATGCCAATCTGACGGCGGAACGCGTCCAAATCGAGTTCGCGCAAATCCTGTCCGTCCGCGAGAATGCGGCCGGCACGCGGATCGTAAAAACGCGGGATCAAACCGAGCAGCGAACTTTTGCCCGCGCCGGTCATGCCAAAAATGCCGACGACCTGGCCGGACTTCGCGGTGAAGGAAATTTCATTGAGCACATTTTTTTCCGGCGCGTAACCGAAGGAAACATTTTCAAAAGCAATTTGTCCCGTAAGCCGCGCGGGCTTGATGGCGTTGAGTTTGCTTTGCACTTCGACCGGCGTGTCGAGCACTTCAAACACGCGGCGCGCGGCGGCGAGACTTTGCTGCACGGAATTCGCGATGGTGGAAATCGTCGCGACCTGGCCGGTGAATTGTTGCAGCAACCCGGCGAAGACGACGAGGCCGCTGCCGAGCGGAATTTTTCCCTGCACATAAAGCCAGCCGCCGTAAGCGAACAAAATCACGAGGCTCATTTGCGATAGAAGTTGCGTGATCGGCGTGAAGGTGGACAAGTCCCAGAAAATTTTCCGTTGCTGCGACGAGACGTTGTCGTTCGCGGCCTCGAAGCGATGGACTTGATGCGCTTCGGCGGCGAAGCCTTTGACGGTTTGCATTCCGCGAACGCTTTCGCTGAAGAGCAAAACCATGTTGTCGGAGAGTTCGCGATTTTTCAAATAGCCGGGACGCAAGCGCGCGGAATAAAATTGTGTGAGCCACCACAGCGGAATGGAAACGGAAAGGCACGCAAGCGTGAGCGATGGTTGAATGCGCCACATGAAAAAGGCGTAAGTGATCAAAGTCAAAATCATGTTCACGCCTTGCAGCAAAACGCCGTCCACAAAGAGCCGTGTGTTCTGCACATCGCCGGTGACGCGGTTGAAAATGGAGTTGGAACCGTGGACGTCGAAGAAGCTGAAACTCAAGCGCTGCAATTTTGCGTAAAGCTGCGCGCGGAGTGTTGGCACGATTTCACCCTGCGTCAGCCGCGCGGTGATCATGTTGTAACTGTAAGTGAGCACGGCGCGCACCGTGGCGATCAACATGATCGTCAGGGAAATTGCGGTCACGATTTGTAATGCCGACCACGTTGCCAGCGGATTCCAGCCGAATGGATAAATTGGCGTTGGCAGTGACGGATCAAGCCCGCGCCGAATCACGTCAATCACCAAGCCGAGCAATTTGAGTCCCGCGATGCCAAGCAGCAGCAAAATCAAACTCAACACCACCGACCAGACGCAGTCCGCGCGAAACTGCCACGCCAGCGCGAGCAGGCGGCGGACGAGTTTTCCGGCGGCATAGCGTTCGTTGTTAGAAAAGTTGTTGGAGGGTTCCGACATTTTAAAACTTCCAGAAGGAATCTGCAATCGAACAAAAAATGTGTTGAAGATGGGGTGGCCGACGGGATTCGAACCCGCAACAACAAGCTCCACAAGCTTGGACTCTACCATTGAGCTACGACCACCGACCGGGTCACAAGCTAGTTTTTTCCGGCGGGCGCGTCAAGTTTGCGACGTCACCGGCTTGTTCAATTTTGGTTGCACGTCGGGGACCGCCTCGCCTCGCGCTTGGGGAAATTTGAATTTGGATCGCAGCAGCAGTGTGCCCAGGCAAAAATCGGCGAACGGCATGACGACGTTGAAATTTTTGTGCATGTAACGGTGATGGAGCAGGTGATGTCCGTTGAGCCGATAAAAAATCCACGAACGTTCGACGCGGCGGGCTTTCGGCAAGTGCATGCACCAGTGCATGTATTCGTAAGCGCCATAATAACTGGCGAACGCCAGGAACGAGCCGGTCAGCAACCACCAGCGGCCAACGCTCCACGCCAGCGGCAGGACAATCAACATTCCCAAAAAGATCAGCAGCGGGCCGTTCCACCACGCCATGGGGATGATTTTTTTGTCTTTTTCATCCACGACGTGATAGGTGTGATCGGATTTGAAAACGTGGTGATGCACCAGCGCGTGCGCGCGGAAGGCGTAATCAAAACCGCCAAAAGGCTTGTGCATGAAATAACGGTGCAGCGTCCACTCAAAAAAAGAGCAGAAAATAACTGCGCCGGAAAATCCGACGGCCGACCAAAAAATAAATGATTCCATAAGAAAAAAATCAAGAACACCGCATCATTGCGGTAACAGTCACAATGCTGCCTAATACAATGCCTCGATTTCAGCGAAAAAGACAATAAAATTTTCGCCGAATCGCGTTCCATCTGTTCCAACATTGCCAACGTCGTTTGACAACTTTAGAATTCGCGCGTTCAATCAGCACATGGCAGAATACAAAGTTCAATTCGAGGTCTTTGAAGGCCCGCTCGACCTGCTCCTTTATCTCATCAAAAAGGAGGAGGTGGACATTTACGAGGTCAACCTCACCAAGCTCGCCACGCAATTCATCGCGCACATTGACCTCATGCGCGAATTCGATCTTGAGGTTGCCGGCGAATTTCTCGTGATGGCCTCGACGCTCATGTATATCAAGAGCCGCGAACTGCTGCCCGTCGAGCAGCAAGTCGTCGTCGAAGGTGAGGACGAAGGCGAAGACCCGCGCTGGGAATTGATCCGGCAGCTCGTCGAATATAAAAAATTCAAGGACGCCGCCGCGCAATTGCAGGTGCGCGAAGCCGAGCAGGAAAATATTTTTCCGCGCCTGCCGGGGAAATTGGAATTTGAATCCGCCGCGCCCGCGCCGAAACCGGACGTTTCCATTTTCGACCTGCTCAACGCCGTCAACGGCGTGCTGCAACGCTTCAAAAAACGCGAGGGCGACGCGCGCGACATTTTCGAGGACAAATGGACCGTCAGCGAAAAAATCGAAAGCATCCTGAAAATCCTTGCCGGGCGCGGCGGCGTGCGGTTCGCCGAATTGTTTGAGGGCGCCGCGAGTCGCGCGGAAGTCATCTGCACTTTTCTCGCGCTGCTGGAATTGATCCGGCTCAAGCAACTCGTCTGCGTCCAGCCCGAAGCGTTTGCGGAAATCGAAATCCGCCGAGCAGAAAACGCCACGCCCGTTCCCGTGCCAGCCGAGTCTATTGCTGCCGCAATTCCACAACCTGAAATTTCAAATCCGCAACTTTGACAGTGCCGGCTCAAAATGATAAAACTTCAATATGAAGCTGGATTTCAACCGCGAGACGCTCGGACGATTCTGTGTGGAACACGGAATCGCGCGGCTCGAATTATTCGGCTCGGCGCTGCGCGATGATTGTCGCGGCGACAGCGACGTGGATCTGCTGGCGACGCTGCGCGACGACGCGCATCCGACGTTGCTCGATTGGGCGGATATGCAGGAGCAGTTGGCCAAAGTATTTTCCCGTCCCGTGGATTTGGTGAGCCGCCGCGCGATTGAGCGCAGCCGCAATCGCTATCGTAAACATTCCATCCTTTCCACGGCCACGCCGATTTATGCGGAAGGATAACGCTTATCTGGCGGACATTCTTGACGCGGCCAAAGCCGTCCGGCGTTTCATCGCCGGAGTTTCACTCGACGATTTCAAAGCGAACGAGGAAAAATACGAAGCGGTAAATCGCAAGTTTGAAATCATCGGCGAAGCGGCTCGCCGACTTTCGCCGGAAGCGCGGAAAATTTTCCCGGAAATTCCGTGGAATCTCGTCACCGCGATGCGAAACATCATCATTCATGATTACGACGACGTGGATTTGGATGTCGTCTGGAACACGGCGCAACGCGACTTGCCGCCGTTGATCGCACGATTGGAAACTTATCTGGCTGCAAATCCGCCGCCGGAAAATTAAATTTATTTTTTCATGGAACTTAAATTCATTCTCGAATCACTGCTGTTCTCCGCGCAAAAACCTTTGAGCGTGAAAGAACTTCGCGACGTCCTCACCAGCGCCGCCGAACACGAGGACGCCGACGCCACCGCCAAATCGCTCGCCAAAACCAGGGAGGGCGACTTGACCGCTGCGCTCGAACAGCTCGCGCGCGAACACGAGACCGCCGCGCGCAGTTACCGGCTCGCGTGCGTCGCCGGTTCGTGGCAATTCGTCACGCAGCCGGAATTTTCCCCGTGGCTGCGCGCGCTCGTCGGCGTGAAGCTCCGGCCGTCGCGGCTCTCGCAGCCCGCGCTGGAGACGCTCGCCATCATCGCGTATCGCCAGCCCATCACGCGCGCCGAGGTCGAGCAGATCCGCGGCGTGAACGTGGACGGCACGATGCAGACGATCATGGAACGCGGCCTCGTCGAGTCCGTCGGCCGCGCGGAAGTCGTCGGCCGCCCGAACACTTACGGCACGACGGCGCTGTTCCTCGAATACTTCGGACTGCGCGGTCTGGAAGATTTGCCCGCCGCGGACGAACTCCGCCGCATCCCCGTCGAAAAACCGCCCGCGCCCGTCACGGCTGATCCGGGCCTGGCGACGACTCCGCCGGAGCAGTTGAAGTT
>CAXUBD010000002.1:15234-16698 GCA_964249225.1 uncultured Verrucomicrobiota bacterium
TAGAAAAGTTGCTTCATTGCGTGGACTTCAGGCCATACCACCCGGAGAAGGATTGATGGAAGGCACGACACCCGAACAAGATTTAATTTGGATTCAAGATTTGGAACGTGACGGGTATATTTCTGCGAAATTTCGCATAGGTGTAAAAAATATTCCGAACATGATTTGGGATATTCATATTTTGGATAAAGGCAGACAGTTGATTGATGACTACGAATCACAGCGGACGGTGGGCGGAATTTGGAAGAGGTATCATTTACTGATTTTGGGATGGATACTTGGAATTTTATCCGCACTCATCATCGTCTATTTGAGTCATGTTTATTTTCCTTAACCACATTGATGAAACAGATTTGATTCTTCCTTCACAATTCAGCATTCTTGCTTCGCTTGAACATTCCCGAACATCGCAAGGCGATTGACAAGCTGGACGCGCACATCGTCCGGCTGCTCAACGAGCGCACGCGCCACGTCCTCGCCATCGGCGACATCAAGCTCGCGGCGGGCGAGGAGATTTACGCGCCGCATCGCGAACGCGCCGTGTTCGAGCGCGTCTGCGAGGCCAACGCCGGGCCGATGACGGACGAGCAGTTGCGCGCGATCTACCGCGAAATCATGTCCAGCGCGCTCGCGCTCGAAAAGACCATGACCATCGCGTATCTCGGCCCGGAGGCGACGTTCACGCATCAGGCGGCGATCCGGCGGTTCGGGTCGAGCCTGCGTTACGCGTCGCAAAAAACCATCGCGGACGTTTTCACCGAGGTCGCCAAGAACCGCGCGGATTACGGCGTCGTGCCCGTGGAAAATTCCACGGAAGGCGTCGTCACGCACACGCTCGACATGTTCGTGGACAGCGATCTGAAAATCGTTTCGCAAATTGTTTTGAAAGTGCAGCAATGTCTCTTGAGCAATTCGCCGCGCGCGAAAATCAAAAAACTTTACGCGCATCCACAATCGCTCGCGCAATGTCGCGGCTGGATTCAAAATCATCTGCCGCGCGTGGAAATCATTGAGACGTCGTCCAACGCGCGTTCGGCGGAACTTGCCGCGAAAGAAAAAAACACGGCAGCGATTGCAGGAATTCTCGCGGCGGAAAAATATAAATTGGAAATTTTAGAGCAGGACATTCAAGACAACGCTGCAAACGCAACGCGTTTCCTTGTTCTCGGCAGGCAATGTTCGCCGCCGACGGGGGATGACCGCACAAGTTTGATGGTCAGTGTTTCCGACAAAGTCGGCGCGCTGCATGAAGCCATCGCCGCGTTCCGCAAATTCAAAATCAATCTGACGAAAATCGAATCGCGTCCGAGCAAACGCAAGGCGTGGGAATATTTTTTCTTCATTGATTGCGACGGCCACGCACTGGAGAAAAAAGTTGCGGGCGCAATTAAAATTCTCGGCAAGCATTGCAATTTTGTAAAAATTCTCGGCTCGTATCCGAACACGGATTAGGCGGAGGCAGGT
>CAXUBD010000002.1:16708-30230 GCA_964249225.1 uncultured Verrucomicrobiota bacterium
TTTTCTGGTTTCGCTTTGACATAGCGGGATAATCGTTATGTCAAACTGATTAAATGATCGAAACAAACCAACTGCGCACGGCAGGATTTTGGTTTAAAATAAGACCGGATTTTTTCTCGCCGTATGTAGAAGTTTTGGCCGGCTTCGGAGGTGGATGACAATTTTGTAATTTTCAGGCTTGATTCAGGTTTTTTTCGCGGCATTTTTTAATGCATCTCTTTTGAGGCAAATCATGCAGGAAATACAAGGATACCAAAAAAGCAGCTCCGTCCGGCTCGTGACTTTTTTGAATGGAAAAAATGGCAGAACGCCGCCGTTTTGCCCCGGAGCCAAACCGCTGATCGGCGTGCTGGAAGGCACGGGCATCGGTCCGCAAGTCATCGGCGCGACATTGCAAGTCCTCAAGGCGGTCGGGCAGGTGTTGAATCTGGAATTTGAAATCCGCCACGGCGGGTTGATCGGCGAGGACGCCATCGCTGAACACGGCCAGTGGCTGCCGGAGGACACGGCGGATTTTTGCGCCGATATTTTCGCGCGCGGCGGCGCGATCCTCAACGGCCCCGGCGGCGGGCGTTACGTTTACGATTTGCGGCGGCGTTTTGATTTGTTTTGCAAATTCGTTCCCGTCCAGCCGTCGCCGGAACTGGCGCGCGCCGGAAAAATTTCCCCGCAATTTTTAAAGGACGTGGATCTGCTCATCGTGCGCGACAACACCGGCGGCGTTTACCAAGGCCAGTGGGGCGACCGCGCCACGGACCAAGGCCGCGTCGCCGAGCACTCCTTCAGTTACAGCGAAGGCGAAGTGCATCGCCTCGTCGAAGTCGCCGCACGCGCGGCGGCCAGCCGGCGCGGCCACCTGCATGTCATCGTCAAGGAAGGCGGCGTGCCCACCGTGACCGCGCTTTGGCGCGATGTCGGCAACGCCGTTGCGCGCAAGCACGGCGTCGAGGTGAAATGCATGAACGTGGACCTCGCCGCCTATGAACTGATTCAAAACCCCGCGCGTTTTGACGTCATCGTCGCGCCCAATCTTTTCGGCGACATCATCGCCGACATCTGCGGCGTCCTGGTTTCGTCGCGCGGCGTGACCTTCTCCGGTAATTTTGATCCTCACGGCCACGGCGTTTATCAAACGAACCACGGCTGCGCGCATGATCTTGCCGGCACGGACACCGCGAATCCCGCCGGGCAAATGTTTTCGCTCGCGATGCTGCTGCGGGAAAGTTTCGGGCTGGAGGCAGCCGCCATGCTCATCGAAAAATCCCTCGCCCAAGTCTGGCGCGCAGGCTGGCGCACCACCGACCTTGCCGAACCCGGCTGCAAAATCCTCGGCACGCAGGCCATGACCGGCAAAGTCGTCGAACAAATTCTCCGCCCGGCTAAAATCGCCGCATGAAACCCGCGTTGTTGTTGGTTGACGTTCAAAACGATTATCTCGCCGCGGACGGGCTGGCGCCGCCGGCGGAACTTTTGATTTCACGCGCGGCCGCATTGCTTGCCGGCGGCCGCGAACGCCGAATACCCATCATACACATTTGGACGACGATTCACCGCGACGACGACCGGCGGCTGCCGCATTGGAAAAAAACCGATCGCTGGCAATGCGTCGCCGGAACTGACGGACACAAAACTCCGCCATTACTGGAACCGCTCAAAAATGAAACGGTCATCCACAAAAGCGGTTTCAACGGATTTGCCGGCGGCGAACTGGACGTCGCGCTGGAAAGAATAAATTGCGACACCGTAATTCTCGCCGGAATCCACCTGCACACCTGCGTCCGCACGATCGCCGCTGAAAGTTTGGAACGCGGCCTGCACGTTTTCATCGCCGGAGATGCCGCCGCCAGCAACGATCCGGTTTATGCCGCCGCCACGCGCCGCTGGCTCGCCGAGCGCGGCGTCGGATTTGTTTCTGCGAATGAAATTTTGTCGCGGCTGGAAGGCAACGCGCCGTCAAAACTGACCCATCGCTCGCCGCGCGAAACGGGAAAATTCCTGTTTGAAATTTTCATCGCGGGTGAGGATGAAATCAACGCCGCAACGTTGTCCGCGCAAACCGCGTGGAAAAAATGGCGCCAGAAAAATTTAAGTTCGCGCTGTGAGATTTTGGAGCGGTTCGCCGCAGGATTGGAAGCGGCCGCTTCGGATCTGGCCAAACAAATGGCGATCGAAATCGGCAAACCCGTTTCGCACGGGGCCGAGGAAGTCCGTCGCGCCGCCGCCAACATCCGCGACGTGATCCGCCGCGCCGCCGCGTTTGAATTTCAAAAGCGCGAACCGGCGGGAATTGTCCGCCACGAGCCGCTCGGCGTTGTCGCGCTCATTTCGCCGTGGAACAATCCAGTCGCGATTCCCGTCGGCAAAATCGCGCCCGCGTTGGTTTACGGCAACACCGTCGTCTGGAAATCGGCGCCCGCCGCCACAAAAATTTCCGGATTCATTTTGAATCTCCTGCGCCAAGCGGGCGCGCCGGCGGGCGTTGTTGAAATGTTGACCGGCGACCACACGACGGCGCAAAAACTGGCGGCGGACGAAAATGTCAGCGCCGTCACGATCACCAGTTCGGCATCCGCGGGTTTTGCGATCCAGGAAATTTGCGCGCGGCGATTTCTGCCGTTGCAGGCGGAATTGAGCGGCAACAATGCGGCGATCGTCTGGGACGACGCGGATTTGAGCGCGGCGGCAGAACAGATTGCGTGGGGCGCGTTCGGTTTTGCCGGACAGCGCTGCACGGCGAACCGGCGCGCCATTGTGCCGGAAAAACTTTTTGAAAAATTCCTGCGCAAAGTGAAGATCGCCGCCGAAAAATTAAACTGGGGCGATCCGCTGGAAAAATCCACGGACATCGGTCCGGTGATCCATGCGGACAAACGCGAGGAACAAATCGCTTTGCTATCGTCCGCGCAAAAATCCGGCGCGGCGCGGCGCGTTGAATTTCTTTTTGAGAATCGCGCCCAAGAACCGTGGGCGAAATCCGGCGCCTATGCGCAGCCGGTCATTGTCGGCTGCGACGAGCCGGCGCATCCGCTCGTGCAGGAAGAAACGATGAGTCCCTTACTGGTCGTGCAGCGCGCGGAAAATTTTGCGCAGGCGTTGAGATTGTGCAACGGCGTCCGTCACGGATTGGTGGCCGCGTTGTTCAGCCATTCGGTTGAGCTGTCGGAAAAATTTCTCGCGGAGGCGCAGGCGGGAATGTTGAAAATCAATTCCGCGACGGCGGGCGTGGACGTGTCCCTGCCGTTCGGCGGCTGGAAAATGTCCGGGCTGGGCCCGCCGGAACACGGCGCGGGCGATCCGTTTTTTTACACGAAAATCCAAACGATCTATGAATGATTCAAAACTTGACGCGTTGTTTCGTCCAGTCGCAAAGCGGCTGCATGCAAATCACATGGCGCGCCTTGGCATCCGGCGCACGATGCGGCTGGCGCATTTTTACAACCGGATCAAATTTGGCCGTCAGGACGACTGGCGGCGGCATTTGTATGAAACGCGGTTTGACGCGTTGCTCAATGAAAACGGTCCGCTCACGCGGCCGCGCATCGCGATGAAAGACGGCTGGGCGATTGATGATTCATTGACGCTGCCGCATTTGGATCGCGTGCTGGCGGATTCGGAAAAAATCATCGCCGAGCGCGCGGGCGTCCGAAAATCGGAGCCGGGAAAATATCGCAGTTATTTTCAGGACGTGTGGACGCCCGCCGACCTGGAAAAATATCCGTCGTTTCTCGATTTCACGACTTCGAGCGATGTCCTGGCGACGGTGGGCGATTATTTGCGCAGCATTCCGGCGCTGTCCACGACGCTGCCCTCGGGCATCCGTTTTGTGGAATCGAACGCCGCCTTCGACGACCAGCCGGACCGGCCGCACGACAGCCAGCTTTATCACATTGATTATTATTCGTTGCCGAACGTCTACGTCCTCGTGCTGCTGCGCGACACCGCGCGCGAAAACGGTCCGTGGACTTTTTTGCCGCGCTCGATTTCAGAAAAGGCGGCGAAGAAATTGAATTACTGGACGAAGCAGCATGGCTATCGCTTGACCGATGAACAGATTTTCTCCGAAGCGGATCGCAAGGATGTCATTGAATTTTGCGGCAAACGCGGCTCGGTTTTGTTCATCGAATCCTCCGGCTGTTTTCACTTCGGCAGCCGCGACTCGGTCCAGCCGCGTTTCCAATTGATGATCGGCTACAACGGCGCCTGCCGGACGGATTTCAGCGAGACGATCATGCCGTGGAAAATTTATCCGGTCCGCGACCGGGATTCGCGCCTGCGCAAAATGGTGCTGAATAAAAATCTGCCGCCGGAATGAAATCATGCCTTTGCGATGAAATGAATCCGGTCGGCGGGCGAAGGCTGGACGACGCGGAAATTTCCATTCCCGCGCGCTTCAAGCAAATCGTCGCGCTTTATCCGGGCCGGACGGCGCTGGCCGGCGGCGTGTGGGAACCGACCTATGCCGAACTGGACGCCGCCACGAACCGGCTCGCCCAGGTTTTGATTTCGCGCGGCGGCCATGCCGGCGACCGCGTGGTGTTGTTGATGCGGCACGACGCGCCACTCATCGCCGCAGTGCTGGCCATCCTCAAGGCTGGAAGAATGGTCGTGGTGTTGAACCCGAACGATCCGCCGGGCCGGCTCAAACAAATTCTGGACGACGCCGAGCCACGCGTGATGATCACGGATTTTCCAAACGAAAATCTTGCGAGCCAGATCGTCCGGGAAAATCAGGCAGTTCTTGTTTTTGAAAAACAAAGTTCAGCGCCGGCGCACGATCTTGAGATCACCATCGCCCCAGGCGATCCGGCGTGGCTGGTTTATACTTCCGGTTCGACCGGCCGACCGAAAGGCGTCATCCAGACCCATCGCACCCTGATGCATAAAGTTCTGCGTCTCTCGGACGGAATGGATTTGAGCGCGGCTGACAAAATTATTTTGCTGGGTTCACCGAGCAGCGGCCAGGGCGCTACCACGACCTGCAGCGCGTTGTTGAACGGCGCGGCGCTTTGCCCGTTTCCCATCGCTGAAAAGGGGATCGCCCGCCTGAAAGAGTGGATGGTGCGGGAAAAAATCACCGTCTATATTTCATCAGCCTCGGTCTTCCGTCATTTTGCAAAAACGCTGGACGACGGGGTTTTTTTCTGCAGTGTCCGGCTCGTTCGTTTCGCTTCCGAGCCGGCCACGGCGCATGATTTTGCCGCCTACCGGAAATTTTTTCCGCAGGAATGTTTTCTGATCAGTTCATTGTCTTCGTCCGAAACCGGCAGCATCACCCAACAGCGTTTCACGCATGATTCCGTTGTGGCTGAAGGCCGCCTGCCGATCGGGTCGCCGGTGACGGGCATGGAAGTTTTGCTCTGGAACGATCAGGGCAAGGAAGTCCGCGACGGCGAAGCCGGCGAAATAATTGTGCGAAGCCGGTTTCTCTCGCCCGGTTATTGGCGGAACGACGCGCTGACCGCCGAGCGCTTTGCTGAAGCCGGTGCGGACGGCGCGCGGATTTTTCGCAGCGGCGATCTGGCCAGGCGCGGCGCGGATGGTTCGCTCTTTTTCGCCGGGCGCAAAGATGCGCGGGTGAAAATCCACGGCTACCGGGTTGAAATTTCCGAGGTCGAAACCGCCTTGGCGCAGCAACCGCAAGTGGAAGCGGCGGTCGTCACCACGCCCACAACGCCTGATGGCGGCACGCAACTCGCCGCGCACGTCGTTTCGCGCGCGGGCCAGGTTTGCACGGCGGAAACATTGCGGCGCGCGCTGCGCCGGATCCTTCCGGGTCACATGATCCCCGCGCATTTTGTTTTTCTTGAGAAATTCCCGCTCACGCCCGGCGGAAAAATTGACCGCGAGAAACTCCGGCAGACGGATTTTTCCGTTCCCACGTCGGCGGAAAAACCGGTGACGGCCACCGAAACGTTGCTCGCCGATATCTGGAAAAATGTTTTTGGCCGGACTTCCGTCGGGCGGCAGGATGATTTTTTTGACCTCGGCGGCGATTCACTAAATGCGGCGGTGGTGGCGGCGCAGGTGTATGCCGCGCGCGGGGTGGAACTGGAACTTCGCGCCTTTGCCGATCATTCCACGCTGGCGGAACTGGCGCGGGCCATTGACAATTTGCCGCAAGGCGCCGGCAAAAAAAATCCGCCGGCCCTCCAGCGCGCATCGCGCGAGGTCCCGTTGCCCTTGTCTTTTGCGCAAGCACGCACCCTGAAATATTCGCAGACGGCGGCAGGATCGTTGGGTTACACGATGGCCGTGTGCCATCGCATCGGCGGTCCGCTCAACCTCAATTTTTTGCGCGAAAGCATGGATCATCTGGTGCGCCGCCATGAGATTTTGCGCACGAGCATCGGCCAAGCCGGCGACCGGCGCGTGCAGATGGTTCATCCGGCGGAACCGGCGTCATTGTCGTCACTGGATTTCACCGGTTTCCCGGATGCGGAGGACAGGGCGGCGCGGCTGTTTCACGACGAAGCGCGCCGTGGATTTGATCTCACGCGGTGTCCGCTGCTGCGTTTTGTGCTGGTGCGAATCCGTGAGAACGAACATTGGCTCTTGCGAGTCAACCATCATATCATCTCCGATGCCTGGTCGTGGAAAGTGTATTTCCGCGAACTGGCGCTGCTCTATGAAGCGAAGCAGGCGGGACAGATTCCGCCACTGCCGGAATTTGAGCCGTTGCAATACGGCGACCATGCCGCGCACCAATGGCGCGTTCTAAATCCGGGAGAAGCCGCTTACCGGGAAATGGTTGAATGGTGGAGGCGATTGTTTTCGGGAAAATTACCCCGCACCAAACTGCCGTTCCGCCGGTTTTGGCGGTCACGGCGCGCTGATCCTGCCGCCGGACTCATTTGGTGGGGATTAAATCCCGCCATCAGCCGCCGGCTTGACCGGATCAGTCGCGAGGAAAACGCGACCTATTACACGATCCGTCTGGCGGTGTTTGCCGCGCTTTTGGCGGACCAAGGCGGCCCGTCGGATGTGATTCTGGGCACGTATGTGACCGGCCGCAATTGCGTCGAAACGCAACGCATGTTTGGCGATTTTGCCAATCTGGCCACGCTGCGGTTGCGCTGCGACCCGGCGCAAACCTTCCGCGCCTGGCTTTTCCAAGTGCGAGAATTGATCGGTGAAATCCAGTTGCATTCCGAGATTCCCTATGAGCAATTGTGCGAGGAATTGCGGAAAGTAAACGTCGCGCCGCCCGCGATCAACGTCATTTTCAGCGTGACCGAGCATACCGTTCCGCTGCGTTTCGGCGGTCTGGTGGTGGAATGGCTGGACCGGCCTGTGCGAAATATGCCGTGGGGTTTTTGCCTGGCATTCGACCGGCACAACGAAGAACGCCGCTGCCGTCTGACTTTTGACGCGCGCATTCACAATCCCAATCGCGTCCGGGACTGGCTCGACCAATTTCTCCGGCTGCTGGCTGCGGTGTCAAACCATCCGCACCTGTCCATCGGTGAATTATTGGCGATGAGCGAAACCGGCGACCGTCCGGAATAATTTTCCATGCGTAAATCTTCAACCGGAAAAAATTCATCGCCCAGCCTGCCCGTCGGCGTTTTGATTCCCACGCGCAATTCGATGCCGTTCCTGCTGCGTCATGTTGAGACGATGCGTCGCTGGCTGGATCTGGCGCAGGAGATTGTCGTGGTGGACAGCGAGTCGCAGGATGGCACGATGGAGTTTCTGCGGGAAAACCTGCCGGCGGACCGGACGCGTTTTTTTATCCATCCGCCGGGACTTTACCAGTCATGGAATTTTGGCGTCCGGCAAATCAGCGCGCGCTACACTTATATTTCAACCGTGGGAGATGAAATGAGCCGGGAAGGTCTGCTGCACCTGGCGGAAGTGGCGGAACATTTTTCATGCGATGCCGTCATCAGCCCGCCGATGTTTGTGGCTGAAGACGGACGGCCCATCCGGGCAAACTCCTGGCCGGTGCATGAGATCATTTCTTTTTGGAATCTGGCCGGCGCGACGTGCATCGAAGGCATGCTTCCGTTCGTCATGGCCTTTTCATTTTTGCCTTTCGCGCTCCTCGGCAGTTCCGCCAGCAATCTTTATCGCACGTCTGTCCTGCAAAAAAATCCGTTTCCCACGGAGTATGGACTGAATGGCGACGGCGCCTGGGGAATCCTGAATGCATTGGAAATCCGGCTGGGGATCACGCCGCGCCAAGTCAGTTTCTTTCGCAAGCATCGCAAAGTTTACCGGCGTGCGGAATATGCCACGGCCGACCCGGACCAACGGCTGCTCGAGACCGGCCTGGAACGGCTTGCGGAAACACTCGCCGCCCGTCCGGAACTGCAACTCGCCGCCGCGCGATTGGGGCTGGAAAAATTTATCCGGCAAAAACACCTCGTGCAGTTTCGGCGCGAAAAATTAAGACATTATCGCAAGCTGGCGTGGCCGTGGTTTTTCAACCCGCTCGCCTGGCGCGCGCGCGCGCAACGCGACGCGGCCCATGACAGTTGCAAGCAACTTTTGAAATCAGCGCTCGCGTCAACGCCACCAAATGAAACGCCGGCTCCGGCCAAAAAAGAAATGCCAATCGGAAGCTGATATTTATGGCGAAATTTTTGCCATCCAATGTTCAGCCGGCCAATCCGGGAAAAAACCGGCTTTTATTTTTCGGTAACCGGATTTCCCCGTCAAACTTCGATCAACATCCGCGATGGCGTTTCGATGGTGTCCTTGACGCGACGGAGAAATAAAACCGCCTCGCGCCCGTCCACGATGCGGTGATCATAAGTCAGCGCCACATACATCATCGGGCGGATCACAACTTGTCCCTGCACCGCGACGGGCCGCTCCAGGATTGAGTGCATTCCGAGAATGCCCGTTTGCGGCGGATTAATGATCGGCGTGGAGAGCAACGAACCGAACGCGCCGCCATTGGTCACGGTGAACGTGCCGCCGGCCAGATCATCCGGTTTGAGTTTGCCGTCGCGCGCCCGCCGCGCAAAATCGCCGATGGCTTTTTCCAGTTCCGCAAAACTCAAACGCTCGGCGTTGCGCAACACCGGCACGACGAGTCCGCGCTCGGTCGCGATGGCCACGCCGATGTCGAAATAATTGCGGTAAACAATGTCGTTGCCGCGAACCTCGGCGTTGAGCTGTGGAAATTGTTTCAAGGCGTCAATCACGGCTTTGACGAAGAACGACATCAAACCCAGTTTCACTTGGTAACGTTTTTCAAATACCTCCTGATATTCCTTGCGCAACGACTGCGCGGCGGACAGGTCCACTTCGTTGAATGTGGTCAGCATCGCCATCGTCTGTTGCGCCTCGACCAGATGACGCGCGACCGTCCGGCGCAGCATCGTCATCGGAACAATTTCTTCTTCGCGCTCGGCTGAAGATTTTGCGACAGGCGGTTTCGTTTCAATTTTTGAAATAGGTTTGTGTTCTGGCTCTGCTTCTTTGGGCGCGGACTCTTTTTCCGAATCGTCCGAAGAATTTTCTTTTTGAACTTCCACGGGTTCAGGTTTTTCTTCCTGGGATTTTTCGCTGTCCGCTTCCTTCGCCGGCTTCACTTCCACTTTCGATTCAACCGGCGCCGGCTTTTCTGTTTTAGCTTTTGATTTGTCGGCGGTTTTGGCTTCGGGCTTGGCCGGCGCTTCTGATTTGGATTTGCCGGTTTCTTCTTCCATGTGCGCGACGACTGTGCCGACGGCCACGGTTTCCCCGGCTTGATGCAAAATTTTTGTCAGCTTGCCGGCGCTCGGCGCGGGCAAATCCAACGTTGTCTTCTCGGAATCAATCACCGCGAGCGCGTCGTCTTGCTTAATAAGGTCGCCTTCGGACTTCAGCCATTCGTTGATCTGTACTTCCGTGATGGATTCGCCGACGGCGGGGATTTTGATTTCAATGGGCATAAAAATTATTCTTTGGGTTTCACTGCCAGCGTCGAGGTTACATCGCGCACGCCGTCCGCGTCGAGCGCAAGCGCGACCGCCCGGCCGATGTCGTCCGCCGATGACACCGCGCCGGAAAGCGTCGCGTGACCTTGATCGCAACCCACCGAAATGCTCCACGCCGAAAGTGTTGGATCGGCGAGATACTTGGCCTTGATTTCTGTCACGGCGCGCGCGTCGGAGGCGGCGTCGGCAACTTTTTCGCCGAGATTTTGCGTTTTGCTGCGAACGATTTTTCCCGTGCGCGCCAGCTCGTCCTGGATTTTGTCGCCATGCAAATCCAGAGTGTCCAGCTTGGCTTTTAACGCGTCGGACATATTTGAAGCAGCCACGCTCACATTGGTAAATGCGGTGGCGGTGGCTTCCTGATAACGCTGCTGCGCCTCGGGATGCTCGGCGGCTTTTTTCTGCACGAACCAAAACCCGAACGCGCCCAAAATGATGCCGAGCACCAGGCCATTGAAGAATCCTCTCATATTTTTTCTTTCTCTTTGTTTTCGACGTCCTGAAATTTCATTTCCGCCTCGCCGAATGCGCGGCGCACGAGATTTTCCTGCTCGAATTTGTGCGCGTGCGAAGAACCCGTGGCCGGGCTGGCTGATTCAACACGGCTGACGGGTGCGAACGGAAATTTGCCGAAAAGGTGTTTGCCGAATTTTTCGTGCAGATAACGCCACGCGCCCATGTTCGCCGGTTCTTCCTGGACCCAAAGCGCGGGCGTATGTTCGGCGTAAGGTTTCAGCACTTCTTCCACCAGCCCGGCGTGCAGCGGATAAAGTTGTTCGAGCCGGATGATCGCGACGTCGTTGCGTTTGTGTTCTTCGCGATAAGCGGCGAGGTCGAAATAAATTTTGCCGGTGCAGATCAAAATGCGTTTTACGTTTTGCGATTTTAATTCGTCCGGCAGCACGCGTTGAAACTTTCCGCGCGCGCAATCTTCCAGCGACGAAATCACTTTTGGATGACGCAACAAACTTTTCGGCGTGAAGACGATCAGCGGCTTCCGCCAGTTGCGGATCGCCTGCCGGCGCAACACATGAAAATACTGCGCTGGCGTCGTCGGCTGGACGATCTGAATATTTTCTTCCGCCGCGAGCGTGAGAAACCTTTCGAGCCGCGCGCTGGAATGTTCCGGCCCCATGCCCTCGAATCCGTGCGGGAGCAGCAGCACGAGTCCAGACAACCGCCGCCATTTGGCTTCCGCGCTCGTGAGAAATTGATCAATGATGACCTGCGCGGCGTTCACAAAATCGCCGAACTGCGCTTCCCACAGCACAAGCGATTTCGGGCAGTCGAGGCTGTAGCCGTATTCAAAACCGAGCGCGCCGGTTTCGCAGAGCGGGCTGTTGACGATTTCCACGGGCGA
Source organism: uncultured Verrucomicrobiota bacterium (assembly GCA_964249225.1). Lineage (GTDB taxonomy): Bacteria > Verrucomicrobiota > Verrucomicrobiia > Limisphaerales > UBA11358 > UBA11358. The sequence continues at coordinate 27,998 of CAXUBD010000002.1, forward strand.
TTGTTCCGGCGCGAGATGTTGCAGCGGCACGAACGGATGTCCGTCTTCCTGATCGTAAAGAATCGCGTGGCGCTGGCTGAACGTGCCGCGCCCGGTGTCCTGTCCGGTCAGGCGGATGCGCGCGCCCTCGGTCGTGAGCGTCGCGAGCGCGAGCGCTTCGGCGGCCGCCCAATCGAGCGGCAGTTTGCCGTCGGCCATTTCGCGCCGCGCGGCCAACATCCGGTCCAGTTTTACATGAACGCGAAATCCCGTCGGCAGCGCGGTGAGTTTATGAAGCAGCGGGGAAAGTTTTTTAATTTCCACGCCGGTGTCCGGTTCAGCCGCCGGTTCGGGCCCGCCGATATAATCGCGCCAGACACTGCGCTTTTGCGGAACGACTTCGCACTGGTCGGCGCGCGCGGCTTGCAACTGATTTTCGAGTTTCGCGTGGCAGCCGGCCAGGATTTTATCGGCTTCCTCGCGCGAAACATTTTTAAGTTCGAGCAGATGGCCGAGATAACCTTCGCGGACATTTTTGCGCTCGGAGATTTTGCGGTAAAGCACGGGCTGCGTGAAGGTCGGCTCGTCCGTTTCGTTGTGGCCGAGCCGACGGTAGCCATACATGTCTATAAACACGTCCGACTGAAATTCCGCGCGAAAATCCATCGCGAGCTGCACGACTTGAGCGACGGCTTCGGGGTCTTCGCCATTCACATGAAAAATGGGAACTTGCAACATCCGCGCCACATCGGTCGCATAAGTGGTCGAACGGCCTTCGCCCGGCGGCGTGGTGAAACCGATCTGATTGTTGACGACGATGTGAAGTGCGCCGCCGACTTTGTAGCCGGAAAGTTTGCTCATGTTGAGCGTTTCCTGAACGACGCCTTCGCCGGCGAACGCCGCGTCGCCGTGGATCATGATGCCCAAAACCTGACGGCGGTCGCGGTCTTCAAAACGATCTTGATGCGCGCGCACGCGCCCGAGCACGACCGGATTGACGAATTCCAGATGACTCGGATTGAAGCAAAGCGATAGATGAATTCTCCGGCCATCGCTCATCGTCCAATCGCCGCTGTGGCCGAGATGATATTTCACGTCGCCGCGTTCCGGCCAAAGTTTGGGATCGGTGTCGGTGAACTCCTGAAAAATCTCGCAGGATCTTTTGCCGACGATGTGCGCCAGCACATTGAGCCGGCCGCGATGGCCCATGCCGATGACGATGGTCTTGACGCCTTGATGACCGGATTTTTCAATCGCGAGATCGAGCAGCGGCAAAAGCGTTTCGCAGCCTTCGAGCGAAAACGTTTTCGCGCCGAGAAATTTTTTGCGGAGAAATTCCTCGAACACCACCGCGTCCGTGAGTTGCGTCAGGATGCGAAGCTGGTCGTCGCGCGAAACTTGCAAACGGTTTTGCGAGCTTTCCATGCGGTGCTGAAGCCATTGCCGCTCGGCCAGGCTGTCAATGTGCAAAAATTGTGCGCCGATGGAACGGCAGTAAGTGTCGCGCAGCCGCTGGAAAATTTCGCGGACGGTCAGCGGCGTTTCGCAATGCAGCGTCGGGAAATTCACGAGCATGTTCAACTCGCTTTCCGAGAATCCGTAAAACTCCAGTTCCAATTCAGGCGGGCAAGGATTGGTCGCCCCCAGCGGATTCACGGCGGCGATGATGTGACCGCGACCGCGATAACTGCGGACTAGCTGGTGCAGACGTTCGCTTAAATTTTCGGCGCGCGGATCGGGCTGAATCTGGGTGTGACCGTTTGAATTCGATTCAACCGGATTGAACAGGCTGCGCGGTTTGAACGAAGGACCGGTTTGCACCGCGGTGTCAGAGTCGTTGTTGGCGGCGTTGAAATACTCACGCCATTCCGCCGGCACGGAGGCGGGATCGCGCCGATAATCGGCGTAGAATTGTTCAACGTAAGCGAGATTTTGGATTCCGCTCTGGCTTGCAGATTCACTCATGCTTCAACAGTATCACCGAAAGTTGCCGCAAAGCAACGAACGGGTCAATCCCGCCAACCGAAAATTGCGCCATCATTTTCAGCGCGATCACGCTGGCACTGTTTCAAGCCTTGCTGGAAGGACGAAACAGCAACACGGCGCCGACAATGGCACTGCCAATGCCGCCCAGCAGCAGCCACAAGGTTTTATTAGTCGGTGCGCCGGTGAAAACGCGCGAGATGCCCGAACTGGCAGAATCTGACGCATTGATTCCATAAACGGCCAGGACGACACCGACGACGATTAAGGC
>CAXUBD010000002.1:30240-34397 GCA_964249225.1 uncultured Verrucomicrobiota bacterium
AAATTGTCGTGCCACAAAATAAACGGGATTGTCAGCGCCCAAACTGCAACCAGAAAGCCAATGACGCCAAAACTGGCAATATTTCCCATTGCGCGAATGCCAAACCCAGTGAGCTTTTGACTCGGCGCAAAATTGTCCAACTGATTTATGGCTGAATTCATGGCACTATCAAAACAGAGTTCTCTGAGCCGGAGTCCGACTGGCTCGACACGCACCGGGCTGGATGCGGATCACTACGCCACTGGCCGTCCACGATAAAACGATATGAATATTCGCCGGGCGACAAGGGAACCACGGTAAACCAAACTCCGTCTTCTGATTTAATCAAATGCAAGGGGTGTTTTTCCCAATCCGTAAAATCAGCAGCGAGTTTAACGGAACAGGCCGTCGGTGCTTCCAAATGAAATTCCGCCTTGATGAGTTGCGGGGGAGGCGATTTTGAAAGACGACGCCGGGCGTGGTTTGCGGCGGATACCTTTTCTGATTCGCAGGGGTTTGCCACACCTCTTTCGGGCGTGTAAACTTCCGTTTCTTCAATTTCTTGCAAGACGGCGTTCAGCTTGTTGTTGTCGAGCATCATGTCGGCGAAGGGAGTCGGTGGGGCAGGCGGCGCGCCACTTTCAATACTAGCCGCCAATTGAAAAAGCGCTTCCTCGATCTGCGCGATTTCATCTTTGGATTTTTCAGCTAAAACGGAATTTTTCATGCATGATTTTTGTTTGATTGGATAATGGATGGTCAACGAATCAGCGAACTTCGCTTGAATGACCGTGGCCGGGCTAGCGGCCTCGGACAGGTCTTTTGAAATCGCAAAGTGCATGCTGGATTGGCTCTGGTTTAATGATGGCAGCCGGGACATTCATCCACGGCACGCGATACATTTTCCCGGGCCTGGCCGGTGCGTTTTTGAATGCGGCCGATCAATTCGTCCTCTTTTCCCTCAATGAATCGCAGGTCGTCATCGGTAAATTGCGCAAATTTTTGTTTCAACTTGCCCTTGGCTATGTTCCAGTTTCCTTTGGCAATGGTAACGTTCATATATTTTGAATTATGATTTTATGCCGATTCGGCGCGGCAATAATTTCCTTTTGCAAGTGGCGTGCCGAAATATCGGCCATCATGTTTTGGCCGGAAATTCAAACAATTTTGATTCTCCGATTAAACCGCTTTCCAAATGAGTCCGTGGAGACTAAAAAAATTTGGCAAACTGCAATTAGTGGTCTTTTAAGAATGCAAAATGCATCGCTTTAAAACGCATTTGCTCACAGATGATCGCTACAAATACCGGTTTTCCAATAGAAGTCGAAAATTGTTGATGTCGGCACGCTATCCGCTTAAAAAATATCGACTGCGAATTGTAAAAATAGATTTTTTATGCTTTTTATGCGACTCGCATTAGAAGAAATTAATCCAGATTTGAATCATGAACAAAATGCGCGGTATGCTGCCGTCGGTCTGCAAAATGATCAAGGCCCAGAATTTTGGGGCAACCTCAATCAAACTATGCTTTATACGCTCGCTTTGGTTTTGATCATCGCCTGGCTGCTCGGACTGCGGACTGGTATCGGGTTACCAGCTTGACGGCTACATTCACATTTTTTTGATCGTCGCAATTATTATTATTTTGGTCCGGCTCGTCCAAGGTAAAAAACTTTAGCCCAGTAAAAAATCCCAATCAAAAAACATATGAAAACACATCACACAACTCACAAAAAACATAAAGCGGAAGAAGTCGGCGAACATCTTATGGAAGATGCACAGGCATTGTTGACGGCCACCGCCCATGTGGCCGAAGAAAAAGTCGTCGAAGCCCGCAACCGGCTCACAGCAGCCATCGAAAAAGGCAGGGAAACTTGGAACAACGTTTCTGAAAAGGCCGTCGCCGGCGCAAAAGCCACCGATCAAATAATCCGCGAGAATCCGTATAAAGCGCTTGGCGTTGCCTTGGGCGTGGGGGCGATTATTGGTTATCTGCTCCGTCGCCGCGATTGATCATTTGATGAACGCCATGGAAACTCCATCAGCCAATGATCTGACTTTGGGCGACGCGACAAAAAGGATTGGGCACCGGCTTTTCGTGATAATTGAAAACCGGCTGCAACTGCTGATGGTGGAAGCCCAGGAGGAACGCCAGCGCGCGTTGCTGGCCATCGGGCTGGCGATGGGGGCGGCGGCATTTGGTTTATTGGCGGGCGTGGCCCTCACAATTGTGATTGCGGTCGCTTTATGGGAGCATTCACCCATCATTGCACTGCTGGTCGTGACCGCCATATATACCATTGCCGCCGCATATTTTTACACGCGGCTCGTCCGTCTGCAACGGGACTGGCAAACATTTCCGGGAACCTTGCAACAATTAAAGAAAGATCGCGAATGCCTGGAAAAAACTTTCAACTGACTTCGCTCGAATCCAGAAAGCAACTGCTCCTCGTGGAAAGCGAATTAAACCGCATGCAATTGCTCAACGAATTGCGCGATTTTAAAAATCAAATCCATCAATTGGAAGATAAAATGCACGCTCTCGGTTCGCTGGCTTCATCCGCCGCAACGGTGGCGGACACATTTTCTGCCATCGGCAATGCGTTCACCCATCGCGACGGTGGGGAGGGGAAAACCAAATCGTGGATTTCCACTTTGTTGAACGGGGCGCGGACGGGCGTTTCATTATGGAGCGCATGGCGATCCCATTCCAAGTGAATGCAATCGTGAGCACCGGTTTGGCCGCGGCGATCGGCCCAGCGTCTGGACGGTAATCTTGACGGATTAATTTTATGAAATGTTTTCATTGCAGTTCTTGCGGCATGATGGTTTTTTTCGAGAACAGCCTTTGCGTGAAATGCAGCCGCCAGCTGGGTTTTTTGCCGGATGTTTTGGAGTTGAGCGCGCTGGAACCTGCTGCCGACGACCAGTGGCGCGCGCTTTCGCCACTCGCAAAAAAAAACGTTTATCGAAATTGCGCCAATGGACAGCAGCATAAAATGTGCAACTGGCTGGTGCCGGCGGAGGATCCAAACCCTTTGTGCGTTTCCTGCCGTCTCGATGAAATCATTCCCGATCTGACCGACGGAAAAAATCTTGAGCGTTGGACAAAACTGGAACTGGCCAAGCGCCGGTGTCTTTACACTTTTCTGAAATTGGGGCTGCCGGTTCAGAGCGCGGCGAGTTCCGGCCATATTTCATTGATTTTCCGTTTTCTTCAGGATCAGGAAAATGCGCCCGTGCTCACCGGCCACCAAGATGGCATCATCACCGTGAACGTGGCCGAAGCCGATGATGATGAGCGGGAACATCGGCGCCTGACTTTTCACGAGCCTTACCGCACTTTGGTGGGGCATTTCCGGCACGAGTCGGGTCATTTTTATTGGGACCGGCTGATCGCCAATTCACCGAACTTAAATCGTTTTCGGGAACTTTTTGGCGATGAGACGATGGATTATGATGCGGCGTTGAAAAACTATTATCAGCAAGGTCCCGCGAAAGACTGGCATGACCGGACGGTGACCGCGTATGCCAGCGCGCATCCATGGGAAGATTGGGCGGAAACCTGGGCGCATTATCTGCATATCATGGATACATTGGAAACGGCGGCGAACTTCGGGTTGAACGTTGATTCAGACAATGCCGCCAACGACGGTTCGCCGCGAACCTCTCCCGTAAAATTTGACGAGCAGATGGATTTTGACACGTTGCTGGCGGATTGGATTCCCCTGACCTGCGCTTTGAATTCGATCAATCGCGGAATGGGCTTGTCCGATCTTTATCCATTTGTGATTCCATCCGCCGTCGTCGGAAAACTCCGGTTCATTCACACCGTAATCCATGAGGCAAAATCTTCGGTGCGTGAACCGGTTCAAGCAACACCAATTTTAAAAACGCAATTGGCCGCCACCTGATGATTGCATTGATGACCGCCTTCCAGCCGACGGGCGAGACAGATGAAGTTTTTGTCGTGGCGCAGATTCATCCGGCTGGACAACGCGACGCGCGGGCCGTAGCTTTTTGCCCGATTTTGAATCAGCGCCATGGAATAATTGTCGATGAATGAAAATTCCAAATCACGACAGCCCAACCACGGGATTTACAAAACAGTTGTAATCTTGTGGCTCACGCTTTCCGTGGGCAGCGTTATGCTGGCCGCCGTCTCCTGGGCGGCGCTT
>CAXUBD010000002.1:34407-40299 GCA_964249225.1 uncultured Verrucomicrobiota bacterium
ATCCTTCGCTGATCAAAAACGTGACCGATTTGCGGGCGCAGGCCGAGCTGGCACTGGACTGGCAGCGACGGATTCTCGCGGCGCGCAATCAAAGTTTCACCGCCGCCGCCACGCTCATCGCGACGGGCGAAAGCAAGCAGGCGATGGATAAATTTCGCGGCGAGATGGATAATTTATACGCTGCGGAATCCAACCTGCGTTTAGACATTCGCTCGCAAATCCGCAACCAGCTCATGCGGGCGAGCCTGACGAGCCTGGTGGCCGGCATCATCGGGCTGGCGGCGGGAGTGTTCGCCTTCTGGCTGTCACGGCTGACGGTGCGGCATCAGCAACGCGAACGCGAACTGGTCGAGGCCAGATTGCAAGCGGAACGCAGCAATCGCGAAAAAACCATTTTCCTCGCCAACATGAGCCACGAGATCCGCACGCCGATGAACGCGATCCTGGGTTTCAGCGAATTGCTGCAAAATGATTTGCGCGACTCGAAGCACGGGCAATATCTGCAATCCATCCGTTCGAGTGCCAGTTCGCTGTTGCTGCTCATCAACGACATCCTCGACATGTCAAAGATCGAGGCGGGCGTGATGGAATTAAATCCCGAGCCCACCGACCTGCGCGAGATTTGTGATTTCGTGCACACGCTTTTTTCCGAGCCGGCGGCCAAAAAAAACCTCAAGCTGAAATGTCACGTCGCCGAAAATTTTCCCCATGCAATTTTGATCGACCGCATCCGGTTGCGGCAGATTCTCGTCAATCTCGTCGGCAACGCGGTCAAATTCACCGATCAAGGCGAAATTGATGTGCGGGTGCTTTCCGAGAAAGAATCAACCAGCAGCCACGTCACCCTCGTGATCGAAGTGCAGGACACCGGCGTGGGTATTCCGCAGGACAAGCTCGACGCGATCTTCAAACCGTTCGTCCAGGCCGGCGCGCATTTGGAAAAAGAAAAGCAGGGCACGGGCCTGGGACTTTCCATCGTCAAGCGCCTCACGGAAATCATGGGCGGCACCGTGACGGTGGCAAGCGTGTTGCAGCAGGGTTCGGCATTTCATTTGCGATTTTCCCATGTGCCTGTCTCGGCGCGATTGCCGGCCACCGCCAAACCGGAGCCGCCCGATGAAGTGAATTTCAACGAGCTGCGGCCGGCCATGCTGCTGGTGGTGGATGACGTGGAGACCAACTGTCGGCTGATCGCCGAGATGTTTGCCGGTTCGCATCATCGGCTCGTGTTCGGGACGAACGGCGCGGAGGCCGTGGTCAAGGCCCGCGAGCTCAAGCCCGATGTTCTGCTGCTCGATGTGCGGATGCCAGGCATGGACGGTGATGAAGCGCTGGAACAGATCCGCAAAATTCCCGGGCTGGAATTCATGCCGGTCATCGCCGTGACCGCTTCCAATCTGAAGAGTGAAGACAACCGTTTGAAAGAACGGTTCAGCGGCTTCGTGCGCAAACCATTTTCCCGCCGCGAGCTCTTCGCCGAACTGGCGGATTTTTTGCCGCGCCATTCCCCCGCCGATCAGGCCCGGGAAAATGGGGGGCTCGCGGAAAATCCTGCCGGCGCGGGCGCGCCGGTGCCCAAGGAACTCCTTTCGCAACTGCGCCAGCTGATCTTGGATCCGTGGCCGGCCATCCGTGACACTGTGGCCGTCAATGAAAGCAAAATGTTTGCGCAGAGCCTCGAAGGTCTGGGCCAACGCTGGCAATGCGAGCCGCTGACCAGCTATGCGCAAAAACTGCTGCGGGACGCGGAGAATTACGCCGTGACGGACCTGGAAAAACATCTCGGCGAATTTGCGGCGCTGGTCGAACAGCTTGACCGGGGCAATTCGCCATGAATGCAAATCCGCCAGCGGAAAAAAAACCGGTCCGGCCGCCCGATGAAATTGAGCCGGCGCGCATTCTCGTGGTGGACGACCAGCCCGCGAACATCCAGATCGTTGGCGCGGCGCTCGGCAAGCTCGGCCATGAAATCATTCCCGCTGCCGACGGCGCGACCGCTTTGAAACGCGTGGCGTTGCGAATGCCGGACTTGATCCTGCTCGATTTGCTCATGCCCGGAATGGACGGCTGTGAAGTCTGCCGCCAGTTGAAATCAAATCCGGAATGGAAAGACATCCCGGTCATTTTTCTTTCGGCGGCGGACGACAAGGATTTGATCGTTCGCGCGCTGGATTCCGGCGGCGTGGATTACATCACCAAGCCGTTCAACCAGGCCGAACTCATCTCGCGCGTGCGGACGCAACTGGCGTTGAAAACCGCGCGCGACCGGCTCAAACAATTGGCGGAGGACAAGGACGAGTTGCTGGGCATTCTCGCGCATGACCTGAAAAATTATCTCGGCGGCATCAACATGAGCGCGGAATTGATGGGCGGGCAGATCAAAAATTTCAACAACGAACGCCTGACGCAATTGTCGGAAAACATGATCCGTTCAAGTTCGCTGGCGATGGCTTTTGTGAAGGAATTTCTTGCCAACTCCGCCAGCGACCATGGTTTCACCTGCAAGCCCGCCGCCATCAATCTGGAAGAGATCGCCGCCGCCGCCGTGGAGCAATACCAGGAGGCGGCCCGCCGGAAAAAAATAAACATCCAGACGGATTTTCCGGCCCAGGCCGTCATCGCGCGCGCGGATTTTTCCGCGCTCGACCAAGTCCTGGACAATTTGATTTCCAATGCGCTTAAATTTTCCACGCCGGACAAAAATATTTTTGTCTCGATCCGGGCGGCTGGCCAGCATGCCGAATGCGTCGTGCGCGACGAAGGCCCGGGCTTCACCGCCGAGGACAAGGCCAAAATGTTCCGCCGTTATGGCCGGCTCTCGGCGCGGCCGACGGGCGGCGAGCCTTCGACCGGCCTGGGCTTGAGCATTGTCCGCAAGCTGGTGCTGGGCATGGGCGGCGAATTAACCTGTGAAAGCGTTCCCGGAAACGGCGCGGCGTTCATCGTCCGGCTGCCGCGCCCGGTTTCAAATTAAAATCAACCCAATCATTTTATGGATTTTCTAGTCATTGATGACGATAAAACGTTCCGCGACGCAACCTGTTTTCTCATCGAGGAGGCGGGGCATTACGCGGAAGGCGTGGAATCCGGCCAGGCCGGTTTGAGCTGGCTCAAGGAGGATAAATGGGACGCCGTCCTGCTGGATGTGAACCTGGGCCGGGAAAACGGCCTGGACGTGCTGACGGAAATCCAAAAACAATTTCCGCAGATCCCCGTTGTCATGTTCACCGCGCAGGGCAGCGTCAAAACCGCCGTCGAGGCGATGCGGCGCGGCGCGGGGGATTTTCTGGAGAAACCGTTCCAGCGCGAACAATTCATCACGGTGCTGGCGCGGTTGCAGCGGCTGAACCAAATGAGCCGGCGCATCGAACGGCTGGAGCAGGAAGTCACCGAGATCAAAACGCAGGGGCTTGAACCGATTTTTGATTTCACCACGCCCATCATGCGCGAGCTGATGGAAGTGTTGCTGCGCGCCGCCAAAACACCGGCCTCCATTTTGATTCTCGGCGAAAGCGGCACGGGCAAAAGCGTGGCCGCGCGCGCCATTCATCAGCAGAGCCATCTGGCGGAGAAACCGTTTGTCACGGTGAGCTGTCCGAGCTTGTCCAAGGAACTTTTGGAAAGCGAATTGTTCGGACACGTGCGCGGTTCCTTCACCGGCGCGATCAAAGATCATTGGGGCAAAGTAAAAGCGGCTGAAGGCGGCACGCTTTTTCTGGACGAGATCGGCGACCTGCCGATGGAGATCCAGCCGAAACTTTTGCGCCTGCTCCAGGAACGCGAATATGAACGGCTCGGTGAAAATGTCACGCGGCCGGCCAATCTGCGCGTCATCGCCGCGACCAATCGCGACCTCAAAAAACGCGTGGCCGAGGGCTTGTTCCGCGAAGACCTTTATTTCCGGCTCAACGTCATCACCGTGGAAATGCCGCCGCTGCGGGCGCGCGACGGCGACTTGATCCGTTTCGCCGAGCATTACGAAAAATTTTTTGCGGAACAATGCGGCCGCAAGCTCGAAGGATTTTCCCCTGAAGCCGCCGCATGCATCCGCGCCTATGCCTGGCCGGGCAATCTCCGCGAATTGCGCAACGCCATCGAGCGCGCCGTGATTTTGGCCAAACAAGACAAACTGTTGCCGGAGGATTTTCCCGCCGAGCTGCGCGGTCAAAGTACGACGACAATTTCCGCCGGGGACAATCTGCCGCAGGTCGGCTCGCTGATCTCCCTGGAAAAACTTGAGGAGGCCCACATGAGAAAAATCTTGAGCCGCACCCCCAGCCTTTCGGAAGCGGCGGCAATTCTCGGCATTGACCAGGCGACGCTTTACCGCAAGCGCAAAAAAATTGGTCTGGAATGAAAGCGAAACTGGAATCAGTCGCGTCCATCCGCAAGGTCGCGTATGACGAACTCCTGCGCGAAAATGCGCGGCTGCGCGGCGATCTGCTCACCATCGCCGTCCGCATCAATCATGATTTGCGCACACCACTGGGCGGCATCGTCAGTTCAGGCGAGCTGCTCAAGGAGATTCTTGCCGACAAGGATCCCGCAGCGGTGGCGCTGGCGGATCCGCTTTTCATTGCCGTGGACGAAATGAGCAAGCTCATCGGCCAGATCCGTTTTCTCACCAAGGCATCGGCCGAACCCAAACCGAAGGAACGGCTCCAGATGGGAAGGGTTGTTTCGGGGGTTTTGCAACGGTTGGAAAGCCGGATTTTGAAAAAGTCGGCGTCGGTCGCCCAACCCGATTCCTGGCCGGAAGTCAACGGTGTGGCTGACTGGCTGGAATTCATCTGGTGGAATTTTCTGGCGAACGCGCTCCAGCACGCCGGCGAAAATCCGCAGATTGAATTGAACTGGCAGCGGGAAAAAAACACATTTCATTTTCAGGTTTGCGATAACGGCGCCGGCGTCCCGGCGGAGGTCCGCGCCAAATTGTTTCAACCGTTCGAGTCGTTGCACCAACCGGGCGGCACTTATGGACTGGGGTTGTCCGTGGTGCATAGGCTGGTGGATATGCAGGACGGTGATTGCGGGTACCGGCCGAATCCAAAAGGGGGATCATGCTTTTATTTTACTCTGCCCTTTGCGGATATATAACGCCATCAGAATGTCAGCGCGGGCCATCTATTAAGATTTGGCAGCTATTTGATTTTCTTCGGTTTGCAAAAGGCATTTTAAAATTTTTGGAATGTTGCAAATTGCTTCCGACATTTTCTTCAATTTCAAACACGCCCGCAAACACCCCAATTTATCAAGATTTTTTTTAAAAATCCACTGGCACGCGTATAGCTAAAGACAACGTAAGACGTGAAAGTGTCAATACGATACAGGCATGCGCAATATTTGGGAAAAACCAGACGTAATGGCTCAATGCTGTGTTCTACCTTCAATTAATGTGAGAGAGGAATACAAATGGCAAACGCAATATTGAACGCTCCGGAGAAGGCGGAGAAATTCTTCGCCGAGAAACTGGATTTCATCATGGATCCCATGACGGTTAATCAGCAGATTAAAAGCCGCGCGAACGTGATGGTGATTGATGTCCGGGCGGCCAAGGATTTCATCAAAGGTCACGTGCCCGGCGCCATCAATCTGCCCGAAGGCCAGTGGGATATCGTGAGCGGCTGGCCCAACGACTGGTCTTTGATCATTTATTGCTATTCGCCTACCTGTCATCTGGCCGACCACGCGGCGATCAAATTCGCGCTGCAATTACATACTGTGCTGGAAAAGGAAGGCGCGTTAGAGACATGTAAGAAAAATAAACTGCACTTTGAGGATTAAATTTTATGGCTAAAATCTTTCATCTAAAAGAGATCATAGATTACGAAATAAATAATCAAACCATCAGAATATTTGGCGAGGAAAATACAAACGCTGTTATGCGGCGTT
>CAXUBD010000003.1:0-1277 GCA_964249225.1 uncultured Verrucomicrobiota bacterium
TCTGGCCGTGGCGGCGGCAATGAGCAGCACGGTGATCATCGTCAAAATCCTTTACGACAAACGCGAACTCGAAACGCTCGCCGCCCGCGTCACGCTCGGCGTGCTGGTGTTGCAGGACGTGTTCGTCATTCTATTTTTAGCCGTCCAGCCGAATTTGAAAAATCCGGCCGTCGGCGTCATGGCGGTCGCCGTGGGGCACGTCATCTTGCTCGTGGCGGTGGCGTTTTTGGCGAGCCGGTTTGTGCTGCCGCCGGTGTTCAAGGCGGTCGCGCGTCTGCCGGAATTGGTTTTGGTCGGCGCGCTCGCGTGGTGCTTTGCGCTGGCGGGTTTCGCGGATTATTTAAAATTGTCGCCGGCGATGGGCGCCCTTATCGCGGGCATGATGGTCTCGACGTTTCCTTACACGCTCGACGTCGTCGCGAAGGTCACCAGCATCCGCGATTTTTTTGTGACGTTGTTTTTCGTGGGCCTCGGCATGGAAATTCCCGTGCCGACGTGGAGTTACATGTTGTGGACGATTTTCGTCTGCCTGTTCATTGTCGGCAGCCGGTTGGTGACGGTCTTTCCCGCGCTGTATTTCATGCGGCGCGGCTATCGCGTCAGTTTGTTGTCCGCCGTGAACCTCTGTCAGATGAGCGAACTTTCCCTCGTGCTGCTCGCGCTCGGCAGCAAGAGCGGCGACGTCTCGGAAAACATCATCGGTATCGCGGCGTTCGCGTTCGCTTTTCTGGCCGTCGGTTCGACTTACGCGATTCTCGGCAGCGATTCGCTGCTGCGCAAAACGACGCCGTGGCTGAACCAGCTTGGTTTGCGCGACCTCGACCACGCGGAGTCTGAAATTCAGATTTCGGAAAAGCCCAAACGCATCACCCTGCTTGGTTTTTCCTGGACGGCCAGTTCGTTGATCGAGGAAATTCATCGCAGCCGTCCCGACCTGTTGCCGGAGATCGTCGTCATTGATTTCAATCCCGTCGTCCACGAACGCCTGCGCCAGCGCAAACTCCACGCCGTCTATGGCGACATCACGCAACGCGACGTGCTGCATCATGCCGGCGCGTCGCACGCCGAAGTCATCATTTGCTCGCTGCCCAACATGGTGCTCAAAGGCGCGGACAACCTGAAAATTCTCCGCCAGCTCCGCGAGTTGAATCCGAAGGCCAAGATCATCGTCCATGCCGAACTGCTGACCGACATCCCCGTGCTTTACGCCGCCGGCGCGGATTACGTCACCGCGCCGCGCTTGATCGAAGCGGCCGACTTGCTGCACGTTTTGGAAT
>CAXUBD010000003.1:1287-20858 GCA_964249225.1 uncultured Verrucomicrobiota bacterium
CAGCGAAGTCATTCCGTAAAATTTGATGAAAAAAGTTCCGTTGAAATCCGCCCTTGCCGCCGCCGTCAAAGCCGCGCGCGCCGCCGGGAAAATCATGCGCGACAACTGGCACAAGCCCAAACGCGTCAACGTGTCCGACGCCCACGACATCAAGCTCGAACTCGACGTGCGCTGCCAGAAACTCATCGAAAAAATCCTGCGCGCCGCGTTCCCGCAAATTCCGCTGCTCGGCGAGGAAGGCATTTCCGGCGACATGAACGCCGAATACCGCTGGGTCGTGGATCCGATTGACGGCACGGTGAATTATTTTTATGGATTGCCGCACGCGGCGGTTTCGATTGCGTTGGAAGTCCAAAGCTCAAAGCTCAAAGCCCAAAGTCACGAGACAATTATCGGCGTGATTTACGATCCGTTCACCGACGAATTGTGGACGGTCATTCGCGGCGGCAAAACAAAATTAAACGGAAAAATTGTCCACGTCAGCACCCGTTCGAAAATCGGCGACGCCGTCATCGCCATCGGATTTTCCAAGAGCAAGGAAAGTTTGGACAAAAGCATCCCGCATCTGAACCGCCTCGCACGCTCGGCCAAAAAAATCCGCATCATGGGTTCCGCCGCGCTCGAACTCGCCTATGTCGCCTGCGGACGGCTTGATTTATACGTCGAACGCCGCATCAATTTGTGGGACATTGCGGCGGGTGGCTTGATGGTCGAAAGTTCCGGTGGCGAATTTTACGTGCGGCCCGTGGCCGGGAAATATCGTTACGCGATGGTCGCAGACAATGGTTTGCTGCGTCGGAAACTTAGGCTCGACAGTTTGTTGAAATAAATTTTCTTCTGAAAACGCAGAGGCGCGGAGTTCGCGGAGAAGCGCAGAGAAAAAATTGCAAAAAAAACTCCGCGTCTCTGCGTTTTTCCGGCCTTGGTTACTTTGTTGTAAAAAACTTTTTGAGTTTTTCCAACGCCTGCGCGCGGTGGCTCAATTTATTTTTAACGTCCTCGCCCAGTTCGGCAAAAGTTTTTTCAAAACCGTTTGGAACAAACAATGGATCGTAGCCGAAACCATTTTGCCCGCGCGGTTCGAAAATAATTTTTCCTTCGCAAACGCCGTCAAATAAATTTCCGATTTGCGATTTCTGATTTCCGATTTTCACCAGCGCAATCACGCAACGAAATCGAGCCGCGCGTTTTTCCGCCGGGACATTTTCCAGCAGGCGCAGCAGCTTCGCGTTATTATCCGCGTCTTTTGAGTTTTCATTTTTGTCGAGCGCCGCGAAGCGCGCGGAATGGACGCCGGGTTTCCCGTCAAGAGCGTCCACTTCCAAACCCGAATCGTCGGCGAGAACAAAATTGTTTCCGCTTTCCGCTTTCCGCTTTCCGTTTTTTTTACTCGCCAGCCACTCCGCCAGTTCCACCGCCTTCTTCGTCGCGTTGCCCGCAAACGTGTCCGCGTCCTCGACGACTGTGGGCGCGCCGGGAAAATCATCGAGCGTGAGAAATCGGAACGCGCCGCCGAGAATGGCGCGGATTTCTTCCACCTTGTGCGCATTGCGCGTGGCGATGAGTAATGTGTTCATGCGTCGCGAGGCGAAAGTATTTTAAAAAAACGGACGCGCGGCGCGAGTTATTTCTTGCGAAAACTCGACCTGCGGAAAATTTGCGTTAAGTTCTCCGCCGTTGTTTTCATGCACGATCAAGAATCGCCAGAAAATTTGCCGGACGAGGCAATGATCAAGCCTGTCGCCGAAAGCGCCTACACCGTTCTGAAAAACGCGGATTTTGTCCGCTATCTCACCGGGCGTTTCGTCGCGTCGCTCGGCCAGCAGATGCTCGTCGTGGCGATTGACTGGGAACTTTACCAGCGCACGCACTCGGCGCTGCCGCTGGCATTCGTCGGATTGTCGCTGATGATTCCGATGATTCTTTGCACGATTCCCGCCGGACACTTTGCCGACGTTTTCAACCGGAAAAAAATTATTTTAATCACCACGCTCATCGTGGCAATTGCGAGCATCGCGCTGACTTTGGCTTCTTATTTTTCGGCTCCGATTTTTTGGATTTACATAATCCTGATCATCCTCGGCGCGGCGCGGACTTTTTTGTGGCCGGCCAGCGCGGCATTTGTCGTGAGCCTCGTGCCGCGAAATCAATTCTCCCGCGCCGTGACGTTCAACAGCGGTTTGTTCCAATTTTCATCCGTCATCGGCCCGCCCGCATTTGGCGCGGTAGTCGCCTTGACGCCGCACGCGGAAGAACACGCGACGGCGTGGACGGTCTATGCCCTGAACTTTCTGGCTTCCATTGCCTGCTTCATGCTCGTTGCGCCGATCAAACACGTTCACAAAGTCAAATCCGCCGAGCCGGTTTCCGCGCGAAGCCTGGTTGAAGGTTTCAACTTTGTTTATAAAAATAAAATCATTCTCGGTGTCATCACGCTCGATCTGTTTGCCGTGCTGCTCGGCGGCACAGTGACCATCCTGCCGATTTATGCGAAAGACGTGTTTCACGGCGGAGCGAGCACTTTAAGCTGGCTCCGCAATGCGATGGCCGTCGGCGCGGTCATTTGCGCGCTGGTTCTGGCGCACCGTTCGCCGCTGAAAAAAGCCGGCCAGACGATGCTTTTGTCCGTCGCGATTTTCGGCGTCGCAACGATTATTTTTGGCGTGGCGAATGGAAATTCTTTTGGCCGCTGGCTCGCGCTGCCGGATTCATTCTGGTTCTGGCTTTCATTCACGATGCTGGCGCTCGCGGGCTTCGTGGACAACATCAGCGTCGTCGTCCGGCAGACGCTCGTGCAGATTTTGACGCCGGACGAGAAGCGCGGGCGCGTCTCGGCGGTCAACAGTTTGTTCATCAACACGTCGAACGAACTCGGCGGCTTCCGGTCGGGCATCGTGGCGTGGCTGTTCGCATCGCCGACTTTTTTGGGCAACGCGGCGGCGACGGGCGCGATCGTGTCCACCGTGAGCGGCGGCATCGGGACGATTCTGGTGGTGCTGGCCGTGGCGTGGATCTGGCCGGAGATTCGGAAATACGGAAAGCTGGCGTGAAAATAAAAATTCAACCACGGATGGACACTGATGAACACGGATAAAAAACTGGCTGCTTAAAAATTCGTGTCCATCCGTCTTCATCCGTGGTTAAAACAATTGACGCCGCCGCGCGGAGGTTTATTTTCGGCGCATGAGAAAGATTTCGCTCTGGATTTTCATTTTCGTTTTCACGGCCTCGCTCGCGCGCGCGCAGGACGCGGCGACGCAGCAGCAGATTGACAAGTTGTCCGGCCAGATTCAGGACTTGCTCGACGCGCAGGCCGCGCAGGGCAAACGCCTCGACGCGCTGGAAAAACAAATCGCCGACCTCGGCGACAAATTGAGCCAGCCCGCCGCGAACGACAGCGCAAGCGCGGACGATCTGAAAAAACTCGCCGCGCAGGTCCAGGAAATTGACAAGAAACGGCAGGACGACAACGAATTGATTTTAAAGCAGCTGGAGAAGCTCGCCAAGGCCAGCGGCGCGCCGGTCACGACGCACAAATCTTCGCCGGCCGCTTCGCCGACAACGAAGACTTCGACGGACAATCCAACCGCGGGCGGACAGCAAAATGGTTATGAATACGCAATCGCGTCGGGCGACACGATTTCGGCCATCGCCAAGGCTTATCGCGCGCAGGGCGTCAAGGTGACATCGGCGCAAATTTTGGCGGCGAATCCGGGATTGAGCGCGAACAGTTTGATCGTTGGGAAAAAGATTTTTATCCCGGATGCGAACGCGAAATAATTTTTAACCGCGATGATGCGGATTAATTTTTGAGTCCGCGCAATCTGCGGTTTCAATTCGGTAATTTGAAATGAATCAACAGCACGCCCGCCGCCGCGAACAAACAGTAGAAGCCGAAAAATTTCCAGCGTCCGCCTTCGAGCCAGCGCGAAAGCCATTTTAACGCGAGCAATCCGGCGGCGAAACTGAAAAGCATTCCAATGAGGCCGGGCAAAAAAAGTTGCAGCGCGGAACCGTGACCGCTTAACGCATGGCTTTGCAGCAGGCGGTGGGCTTCCTTGGCGATGAGCGGCGGCGTCAGAACGACGGCGAGCGCGAAACTGAATTCTTCAAGTTTTTGCTTGGGCAGGCCGAGCAGCAGGCCGGTGGAAATGGTCGAGCCTGAACGTGAGAAGCCGCGGAAGGGCAGGCAAATTCCCTGCACGATGCCGATCCAAACGGAATGCGCGGGCTGGATTTCCGACTGGCGCGGCGTTTTTCCTTCGCGCCAGCCGGCGTAGATGATGAGCAGGCCGACGGCGGCTAGCGCGCCGGCGATCAAGGGCAGGTTGGAAAACAAATCTTCGATTTCCGCGTGGGGCAGGCCGCGCATGAAAATTTTTTCGATGACGATTTTCAATCCGTAGCCGATGATGCCGGTGCAAATCGTGGCGATGATGATTTGAATCGCAAACCAGCGGAGTTTTCCCGAGGAGCTGAAATAATCGCGCTTCCAGCCTTTCCAAAAATAAACGATGACGGCGAACATGGTCCCGGTGTGCAGCATGACGAGCAGCATCGTCATTTCGGGGCTCGACGGGTCGAGCCGCATCAATTTTTCGGCGGCGATGACGTGCGCCGAACTGGAAACGGGCAGCAATTCGCACGCGCCTTGAATGAGCGCGAGGATCAGGATTTGAAAATAGTTGAGCATTTGAAGCGTGGGAAAAATCAACGGCGGCGTTTATTTTTTTTTGCCGAAGAAAGACTTGGTTTCTTCGCTGTGCTGTTTCACCTTGAGCTGCCCTAAAATGGAATGCCAGCCGATGTAGATTTTATGCCATTGGGTTTCGAGGCCGCGCAACGCGCCTTCGCTCATCTCAGCCAGGTAGCGCAGCGAGGGCGCGTTGCCGATGAGCGCGTGGATTTCCTCGCGCGTGGGCGAGGCGACCTCGATGGAGGCGTAAATCAATTCCAGTTCCTGCACGATGATGCTTTTGATCTCGAGGAAATGGTTTTCGTCCGGCGGCCCGAATTTTTTGGTGCGGGCGACGTTGACGAAATGGTTGAATTGTTTCCAGCATTCGATGTGGGTTTCGATCTGGGCGACCAACTGGTTGGTTTCTTTAAGCGTCATAGGCGTGGTGCGGCGGGCGTGGATGAGAACGCGGTTTGCGGGAACAGGAAAATGATGGCGCCGCCGCGCAGTTCGCGGGCGGTGATGCGCAGGCTGGCAAAGTGAAGGGTGACTTCCGCCAGCGGCATCTGCGAGGTGCGCGCTTCGCGAAACAGCAGCAGCACTTCGCGTCCGATATCTCGCAACAGGTCCGCCGGGTAGGCGGACGTGATGGTGGAGGTGACGATCGCGCCGTGACGGCTGATGGTGAGACTGCCGCTCGGCAGCGGGTGGACGAGCGCGCGCGCGCGAAATAATTTTTTTAAGAATTCCATGAGTCAACCAGTTTTTTGCTTTTCTCCAACAGGGTGCCGTCGGCGTCCGGCGCCCAGCCGATGAGAAACGTTTTGTTTTCTCGAGCCAAAACGAGCAACTGGCGTTCCAGATTATGCGCCGCCAGATGGGAAACCGGCCCGGCTTGGATCCGATCGCCCAGGCGTTTGGCGATTTCCGCCGCGCGGCGCGTCCAGTGGGCGAGCGACTCGACATTTTGCGTGCCCAGCGCTTCCACCTCGCCCTGACCTTCGGGCGGGACAGCAAGGACAAATTCCGCGCCCGCGCGCGCGAGCAACGAAAGTTTCCAGACAATCTTGCGATGCGCGCTTTGCTCGGCGGATTTGGGATCGGCGATGTCGGCGTTCTCGTCCATGGCCTGCGCGGATTCGAGGAGCAGGGCGTTGATCGGTTTGGTGATGGTGCGCTCGCGGTTCGGCTCGGCGGGCAGATTTTCAAACGTGCCGGCGCGCCACGCGAGAATGCGGCGGAACGCAACTTCGCCGCGCGCGCCCTCGGCCTCGGCATCTATGAGTTCGCCGTCTTGAATCCAGATTTTGGTGACGAGCGTTCCGCGCGTGATGCGCAGGACGGTGGAGCTGCGCGAAATACATTCCATCTGGATGATGTCGAGCAGGCTTTTACTTTGGATGCCACGGAAACCGCCGTCGCTGTCGCGGCCTAAAAGTGACTCGATGCATTCCAGATACATCAGCGTGTTGCGCTGCATCTCATTTTTAAGCCAGAATAAATCCACGCCCAGCGCGTAGGCGCGCGAACGGAATTCCTCGTCTTCCAGTCCGCTCAAGACCACGGTGCGCAGTTCGGGAAAACGCCGGCGCACGATCGCCAGCACTTGGAGTCCGTCAATGCGCGGCATCCGCAGATCACAGATCAACAGCCGGAACGGCTCGGCGTCTAGCATGGCCAGCGCGCGTTTGCCGGACAAGGCGGTGCGGATGTCCGGTTTGCTGGGCAGTTGCGACAACACTTCCCGGCTCAACTCCAGCCAGTCCGCGTCATCATCCAAAATCAGGATTTTATGAGGTGTGTCCATTCCGATGCCCACAACGGCTAACGCCAGCAGCGGGCAAACTCAAGCGTTAAAATGCAAACAACGTTTATTTTTAATAGCAATCGCTGTTCCCGCCGCGAATAAACATTTTCCGGCTGCATTATGGACAGAACGCGGACAACTGAGTCCAACGACGGGACAATGTTTTTTCTCCAGCGTCCCAAATTGTGGCTTCGCCGCCTTGATTCGCGCAAAAAACGCCGTGGCGCGCTTCCTGCTGAAAACGGTTCACAGTGCGGTTGACCGCAAAAATTGCCATGACGAAATTCGCGAAAACAAAATTTACCGGGTTGCTGCGAGGCCTGCTTCACCGCCTCGATGGCCGCAAGGGGAACGAGATGGAAACATCGCGTCCGGAAGACACCACCGCGCCGACGCCATCATCAACATTACCATCGCCGCCGGCTTCCCCATCCGCCCCGGCGCGAGTCGCTAACCTGAACGAATTGGAATTGCCGCTCCAGCCGATTCTCGCCTCGCTGCCGCTGGATTTGCGGGCTAAAGTCGTCCAGGCGCCGTTGACCGGCGCGGTTGTTGCCATCTCCGTGGAAAAGGTTCTTTCGCAACTGGCCAACGGCGCGGTAAAAATTACTTTCGGGGAATTGCGGACGGCGGTTCCCAATTTTTTTGTGAATTCCGGCGGGCAATTCGATTCCCGTCCCATCACTTTGCCTTTGAACGAAATCCTCACGCGACTCAATCCCACATTGCTGTCGCGCCGTCTGGCGCAAAAACAAGTGGACGTGGCCGAGGACATCGCCGGCCCTTTTGCCAATCGCGGACAGGGAATCACGTTCACCGCCACGCCGGTTCCTAATATTCCGCCAACGCCGTCCGTCCCGCCAACCCCCAGTCAGCCGGCCCCATCTTCACAAACGTCCTTTACACCGCGTTGGACAACACCCGCTGCCAAAAGCACGCCACCGGCAAATGGCAACGGCAATGGTAATGGTCATAGCAACGGCAATGGAAAAAATGGGAATGGCGTTCACACCAACGGCGATCATACGCCGCCCGCACCCATTTTGCCATCCGCCGCGCGCCCTGCTTTTTCGGCTGCATCTCTTCAACCCACCGCACCGCCCGCCACTCCTCCGGCAACCGTGCCTGAAGAGTTGCAGCTGACGATTTCCGCGCCCCTGTCCGCGCTTTCGGAAAACTGGCCGGACGCTTTGAAACTGGAAATCGTGCGGTCGAATCTGACGCGGTCGCAGATCGAACTGCCTTTGAATCTGATCGAGCCCGGACTCAAACGCGGCCGCATCATGTTCGCCTGGAAAAATCTGCGCGCCATGATTCGTCCTACGCCGCCGGCGGTTTCCGGCAACGACAGTCTGGAAGTCGAACTCCCGTTGAAGGTCATCACACCGCTGTTCTTTGCCCGGCAAAAAACGGCGGGCAACGCGTCGCCGAAATTATCCGTGTCGCGGGAGATCCCGGATTTGTTCTTCGGTTTTCCGCAACCGCAGGCGCCCGCGCCGTCATTGCCGGAAAGCCCGTTTCGGATGCAGCCACAGCCGGAACCGGAACGGGAAGCGACCGCACCGGAAATCAACCGCCTAGTGTCGAGCCTGACGCCAAAATCAGTGGACACAAATTTTTATTCTAATGGCAACAACCCGGAAACGGCCCGGACCGAGGAGGTCGAATACAAACGCCCGCAAGCGCCGGCGCCGGATTTTAAGAGCCGCCAGATGACGCCCAAAGAAGTGGTGGCCAATGCGATGACGATGCCGGCGGTGGCGGGCGTGGTGGTCGCGTTGCCGGACGGTCTGATGGTGGCCAACCAGGTTCCGGCGGATTTGAACGCCGAGACGTTGGCCGCGTTTTTGCCGCAGATTTTTGAGCGCGTCAGCCAGAGCACCAAGGAATTGCGGATGGGCACGCTGAACAACGTAAGTTTCACCGTGGGCAACATCCCGTGGAAAATTTTCCGCGTGAACGCCGTGTATTTCGCCGCGTTCGGACGCGCGGGCGAATCGCTGCCGACCGCCCAACTGGTCCACCTGGCCGCCCAGCTCGACCGCAAAAAATCACAATAAAAATCTATGGCAATCATCAATCAAGCGACGAAAGAGCTGCAGGTCAAAATCGTTTACTATGGCCCGGCGATGGGCGGCAAGACGACGAACCTGGTGCAAGTCCACGACCATGTTCAGACCACGCAAGGCAACAAAGGCAAACTCGTATCGCTCGCGACGAGTTCCGACCGCACCTTGTTTTTCGACTTTCTGCCGATCGAGGCGATGACGATCAAAGGTTTCAAAACGAAGTTCCAGCTGTACACCGTTCCGGGCCAAGTGATTTACAACACCACGCGGCAATTGGTTTTGCGCGGCGTGGATGGAATTGTTTTCGTCGCCGATTCGCAATACGAAAAAATGCCGGAGAATGTCGAGGCCTTTCAAAACCTCATGGATAATTTGAAGACGTTGAAGCTCGACCTGGCGGAAATCCCCTACGTGCTGCAATACAACAAACGTGATTTGCCGAACGCCGCGCCCGTCGAATACATGGACTTTCTCTTGAACAACCGCGACGTGCAGGCCCCGGCGTTCGCCGCGTCCGCGCACAAATGCGAAGGCGTGTTTGAATCGTTGAACATGATCACGCGCCTTCTCTTGCAGAAGTTCATCAACCAAAGCGTTCCGCAATACGCATGACATGGTCACTTTGCCACAACTGATCGAGGACGATATCCAGCGGCTGGACGCCACCCTGCGTGAATTCATCGCCTGCACGGATTCGACCACGGCGCTCGTCATCGACAAAGGCGGATTCCTCATCACGCATCAGGGCAACCATGCGGAATTCGACCTGACCACCATCGCCGCCCTCGCGTCCGGCGCGTTCCTGGCCAACCAGACCATCGCCGGCCTCGTCAACGAACCCAATTTCAACAGCATCTACCAGCAGGGCGAAAACTTCAGCATGTTCGCCATGAACGTGGATGAACACTGCCTGCTCGTCGTGATTTTCAAGTCCCATTCGGGCGTCGGCGTTGTGAAATATTATGCCGCGGCCGCAGTCCACCGCATCGCCAGCCAGCTCAAAACCGCCGGGGAACGATCCCCGGGCGCGGGACTGGATCTGTCCGTCCTCAACGTCGCCGACACGCGCGGTCTGTTTAAGAAAAAATAACTATTTCCAGACGCCAAGTTCCAGAAGTTCTTGCGTCGCAATTTTCGCCCAGCCGCGATTCGCCTTTGGACTCGCCGGACTCGGATGCAAAATCCGCCCGGCTTTAATTTTCAAACCTTCTGAAACAATTTTCCCGCGCTTCGCCGCAAAATCTCCCACGCCGATCAACCATTCCGGTTCGAGAATTTCCAGCACGCGGCGCAAATGCCCGTCGCAAATCTCAAACAACGCCCGACTTTCAATTTGCGGCAGAACCGTGGGCGTCCGGTTGCGCCCGCTTTCTTCAAAGAACGCGAGCGGACAATAATTGGCGACGAAATGCTCCTTGAAAAAATTCTCCGGCGAACCGAATCGCTCCGCGAAAAGTCCCCACAGCCGCCGCCCGCTGACTTCCGAGCGCGGACAATCGAAACCCAGAATCGGACGCTTGGGATATTCCGAAGCCGGTTTGTTAATTTTTCCGCCGATGCCCATCCAATCGCGAACGGCGGCGATCTCGCCGAAAGGAATTCCCGTCTGCACCATGCCGAACGGCCCGGGATTCATGCCGATAAAAAGGACGCGCTTCCGGCCGCCGCCGAATTTCTTCAAATATTTTTCGTGCGCCGCCCACGCGTAAGCCAGCGGATTGTAAACGTGCGCGACCGGCGGCGTGAATTTCAAACGGTCAACCTCGGCCCCCAGTTCCCGCGCCGCCGCGATGAGTTGCGCGCCGGTTTTCTCTGCTGATGATTTCAAAGTGTCGTCACGATATTTTAATCCGGCCAAAACGCAAACTTTTGGAACGAAGGCTGCGTCTGTTTGGCGTCGGCGCGCTCGACTTTCACAGGATTTTAATTTGAAATGAGGGCAATGTCTGTTTCACATTTAATCCGCCCGCTCGTCCGCGACTTGCACGCCTATGTGCCGGGCGAGCAGCCGAAAATCAAAGGGTTGATCAAGCTCAACACGAACGAAAATCCCTATCCGCCATCGCCGAAAGTTTTGCGCGCCGTGAAAAATGCGGTGGACGGGCGGCTGCGGCTGTATCCGAACCCGATGGCGCAGGCGTTGCGCGAAAAACTGGCGCGGCGGCACGGCTGCGCGCCGGAAAACATCATCGTCGGCAACGGCTCGGATGAAGCGCTAGCGCTGGCGGTCAGGGGCTTCGTCGAGCCGAGTCCAAAGTCCAAAGTCCAAAGTCCAAAGTCGGTCGTGCAATATTTCACGCCGAGCTATTCGCTTTATCCCGTGCTGGCGGACATTCATGGCGCGGCGAAAAATCCGGTGCCGCTCAAAGCGGATTTCGATTTGCCGAGCGTGGCGGAATTGAAGCGCGGAAAAATTTGGGATTTCGCTGCGGCGCTGACTTTGATCACGACGCCCAATGCACCCAGCGGGCTCGGCTATAAAACGGCGGAGCTGGAAAAATTGTGCCGCGCGCAGAAGGGCGTGGTGGTTCTCGACGAGGCTTATGTGGATTTCGCCAATGAAAACGCGCTGAAACTGGCGTTGAAATTTCCGCACGTTCTCGTCGCCCGAACTTTTTCCAAGGCGTATTCGCTGTGCTTCCAGCGCGTCGGATATTTCGTCGGCCCGGCCGGACTCGTCGCCGCGCTGGACAAAATCCGCGACAGCTACAATGTCAATGGCCTCGGACAAATCGCCGCGGAAGCGACGCTCGGTGATTTGAAATTCTATCGCGCGAACTTCAAGAAAATAATTTCCACGCGCCGGTGGTTAAGTCGCGAACTGACGCGGCTGGATTTCCGCGTTTTGCCGAGCCGGACAAATTTCATTCTGGTTGAGCCGCCAACATTTCCGGCGCAGGACTGGTTGCGGAAATTGCGCGACCAGAAAATTCTCGTCCGCTGGTTCGGCGCGCCGGAAATAAAAAATTTTCTGCGCATCACGATCGGCACGCCGGCGGAAGCGGCGGCTTTGGTCAGGGCGGTTCGCGCAATCCGACCGCTGGGGCGGCCCTGAAAGCTTTCCTTGGCGGCGCGCGGAATCTTTGCTAAAAAACCGCGTGTGTATCTGGAGTTTTACGGATTGAGGCAGCCGCCGTTCGACATCACGCCGAACCCGCGCTTCCTTTTTCACAGCGTCAAGCACCGCGAGGCATTCAACCACTTGCTCTACGGCATTCGTGAGCGCAAGGGCTTCGTCCAGCTCACCGGCGAGGTCGGCGCGGGCAAGACGACGCTCTGCCGCGCGCTGCTCGAACAGCTCGACGGAAAATTTTCCACCGCGCTGATCCTGAATCCCGTGCTCAACGCGGATGAATTGATGCGGGCGATCGCGACGGAGTTCGGCCTGAACGTCCAGAATTTTGACCGGCTGCAAACCATCGCGGCCATCGGGGAATTTTTGCTCAAGCAAACCGAACAGCAGCGCGAGACGGTGCTCATCATTGACGAGGCGCAAAACCTGACGGAAGAACTGCTCGAACAGGTCCGCCTGCTCTCGAACATCGAGACCGATGACCGGAAACTGTTGCAGATCGTTTTGATGGGCCAGCCGGAATTGCGCGACCGCTTGAACAGCCATCGCCTGCGACAATTGCGCCAGCGCATCACCGTCCGTTATCATCTCGCGCCGCTCACGCGTTTTGAACTCGGTCAATATGTCCAGCACCGGCTCGCCGTTTCCGGCGCGAAAGGCGCGCCGTATTTCACGCGCCCCGCGCTCTGGCGGATTTTCCGCTACAGCAACGGCATTCCGCGCCTCGTCAACGCCGTTTGCGACAAGGCGCTGCTCGCCGGTTTTGTGGAACAAAGCGACCGCATCAATTTCCGGCTGGTGGGCCGCGCCATCCGCGAACTCGAAGGAAACCTCAACGCATGAGCCTCATCAACGACGCCCTCAAACGCGCCCGGCAATCACCGTCCGATCCGCCGCCGCCCCGCAGCCTGCCTTTGCGCCCGGTCAAACCCAAAGACCGGCCCGGCTTCACGTGGCTTCTGCCGGCCCTGATCATTTTTTTAGTGGTCGTCGCGTGCTTTTTCATCGGATTGTCCATGGCGCATCGCACGGTGATGAACATCGTCAACACGCCCGAGCCCGCCGTTTCCACCATGCCGCCGGTGGAAAATGTTCCCGCGCCCGAACCCAGGCGGCTGACGGTGGAAACCGTGGTTTCCAACGAGCCGCCCAGGCTCAAAGTGCAGGGCATCATCTACGATCCAGCGAAACCATGGGCGATCATCAGCGGGCAGATGGTTTACGTCGGGGATCTGATCAGCGGATTTCGCGTGAAGGCCATTACTAAATACAACGTCACGCTGGTCGGCACGGATGGAAGGGAAAAAACCATCGGCTTGGGCGAATAAAAAACCCGCCGTCTTTTTTGCGTGCGCCTGCTTGGAAAAAAAATCACCGGATCGCCCGCGCTGATCCGCGTCGCGCCGATTATGGTTTTTCTCGCGTTGACTTTTGGCCAGGGAAAATTCGGCGCGGCCTCGGCTTACTGGTTTTATTTTGCAAAAACTTTTGCCGGCGTCTGGCTGCTCTGGGAAATACGGCCGTTCATTCCCGAAATGCGCTGGGCGATTTCTTGGGAGGCAATTCTTGTCGGCGTTGGAATTTTTGTGGTTTGGGTCGGCCTCGACCCGGTTTATCCGCACTTGATGAAAAATGGCGTGGCATGGAATCCGCCGGCGCAGTTCGGGGAAAATTCCGCGCTCGCCTGGCTGATGATCGCGACGCGGATTTTGGGTTCGACCTTCGTCGTGCCGCCGCTGGAGGAAGTTTTTTACCGCTCTTTTATCTATCGTTACATTGCCAACCAGAATTTCCTGTCGGTGCCGTTGAATAAATTTTTGCCGCTGCCGTTTTTTGCGACGGCGCTGGTCTTCGGCTTTTCCCACAACGAATGGCTGGCGGGAATTCTATGCGGCGCGGCGTATCAATGGCTCGTCCTGCGCAAAAACCGGCTCGGCGACGCGATGACGGCGCATGCGATCACGAACTTTCTGCTGGGGAGCTGGATTGTCTGGCGTGGCGCGTGGCACTTCTGGTGATTTTTGCGGAGAGAGACTGCGGCGAGCCTAAATTTCAAAATCGGTTTCCAAAAATTGGGACGGGGCAGAATCCCGCTTCGCCGAAAAAAACTATTTCGCCTCGAGGTTGATGTGATTTTTTTCCAGCGTGCTGCCTTCTTGCGCGGCCAGCGTGGCCAAAGCTTCCTCGTAATTGGCGAGCGAGCGGATTTCCTGGCCGCGCGCGGTGGTGAGATTGTTCTGAAGCTGGAGCACGTCGAAGGTGGTGGCCTTGCCGACGGCGTAGGTTTTCTGCTCGGCGTCCAATGCGGCCTCGGCGTAAATGCGTGCCTGCTTCGTCGCATCCACGCTTTGATAGGCGGACTGCGCCTGTTTGACCGCGTTGTCAATTTCCACCATCACGTTTTGTTCAAACTGTTTGAGTTGCAGCACGACCTGTTGCAGCGTCGCCTTGGCTGACTTGTATTGGTTGCGCGGGCCGGTGCTGGTCAAGGGAACAGAAAGTTGCGCGCCGTAGCTGTAGAACGGCGCATTGCCCTGGCCCCATTGATTGAAAGTGCCGTTGTATTCCTTCGACGCGCCGTTGTAGCCGTAGGTGCCGATCAAATCAATTTCGGGAAAAAGCTGATTGCGATAAAATTTCAACTCGATGCCCTGCTGCTCCACGTTCAAACGCGCCTGCAACAAATCCGGTCGCTCGGTCATGCCCTTGCTCCAACTGTCCTGCACATCAAACAACTGCAGCGGCGCGACGAGCGTTTCCGCCGGTTGGATGTCCGTGTCGTGCCATTTCACATAATCGTCCGTGATCAGATTTTTCAACGTGTTCTGGTCCGTCTCCAGCGAGCTTTGCGCCGTGATCAGATTCGCGCGGTTTTGCGCGACCTGTGCCTCGTCCTGCTGGACGCTCAACTGCGCGAGCGTGCCGATCTGCATCCGCTGATTGTCCTGGTCGAGCTGCGTCTGCGCGAGATGGAGCGCCTCCTGCTGCACCTGCACGTTTTGCTGCGCATAAATCAATTCATAATATGCATTCGCCACGGCGGTGACCGACGTGATGATTTGCAGGCGCAATCCCTGTTCGGAAATTTTCAAACGGTTTTTATCAATGAGGATCGTCAGGCGCGTATTATCAATCCAGAAATTTTTCAGCAGCGGCTGCGTGAGCGAAACGCCCACCGAGCCGGCGGTTGATTCCGACAATGGATTTGTGGAACTCTGAAACGTTCGGTCAGCTATGTTGCCGCTTAAAGCATATTGCAAGCCCTCCGGCAACACGCCGCCGAGGCTGGAATTGAAAGAATCCGATTTGCTCGTCGTCGCCGGAATGGGAATTTGCTGAGAGGTAAACCCACCGGGCGATACATTGTAATCATGTTGCCCGGAAAAATTGAACGTCGGATCAAAACCGCCGTAGGCCGCGTTCAGATTATAGAGCGAAATCTGCGGCTCGTAGCGCTCGATCTGCACGTCGAAGTTGTGCTGCAATGCGGACTGGATGCACTCCTGCAGTGTCATCGCGTGCGGCGCGACCGCGTTGGTGTCCGCCGCGACAGCCGACAGGACGGCGCAGAAAAACAAAATGGCGAATCCGAAACTTTTCATGGCTCTGGGTATAATGTCTTTTTCCCGAACAAGACGCCGGCAACCGGCCAGAGGTAACCAACCAGTTACTTCCGGATCAACCCGGATTTTTCAGGCGGCGGCCGAAACGTCCTCAATCTGCGCGCTTTTCTCGACGAGTTCGAGAACTTTTTCGTGCGCGACCTGTTCATATAATTCGTTCACGCCATCGCGCTTCTGCAAATCCTTCAGGAACTGCTCAAGCGGAATCTGATATGCGGACGCCAGCAGTTGCGCGCGTTGCAAGACTTCCTCCTGCGACACTTTCACCCCTTCCTGCTCGGCGATGCGCCGGATCAGAAACGCGAGCTTTACACGTTCCTTCGCGTTGCCCGCCGCCGCCGAATAAATCTCGTCCTTGTGCTGTTCGATCGTGTCGCGCGAGGCGCCGCGACGCGCGTTCTGGTTCACCATCTCATAAACCGCATTGCGCGTTTCGTGCGCCACGACGGATTCCGGCAGTTCAAAATTCACGCGGCTCAATAATCCGCGAACGATTTGCCCGCGCACGGACTTGGCCTGCGAATTTTTCAATTCGTTTTCCAAATCAGTGCGGACGCCGGCGCGCAATTTTTCCAGACTCTCCGCCTCGTAGAGTTTCGCGAACGCCTCGTCCAGCGGCGGCAAAACTTTTTCCTTCGCCTCGACGATTTCCACTTCGTAAACACCTTTTTTGCCCTGAAGTTCCTTCGTCACGAAATCGGCGGGAAAATCCACGTTGACCGTGCGCTTGTCGCCGGCCTTCGCGCCGGTGAGCTGCTCGGAAAATCCGGGAATGAACGAATTCGGCGCGATGTCCACCCAGAAATTTTTCTGCTCCGTCAAGCCTTTCGCCGTCGGCGCGGTGTCGGTGATTGGCTTGCCTTCGTGTGTGCCGGAATAATTCACCACCGCCACGTCGCCTGCGCGCAATTCGCGCGCGACCGTCTCAAATTTCACATGCTGGTTTTGCAGCAAGCCCAGCGCGCGGTCCACGTCGGCATCCGTGACCGATTTGGTTTCGCGTTTGACGGGCAAACCTTTGTATTCGGGCAGTTGGAATTCCGGCGCGGTCTCGATCGTTGCGGCGAAAATCAGCGGCTGGCCGCGTTCAAACTGGACTTCCTCGATGTCGGGATAGCCGACGGCGGAAATTTTTTGTTCTTCGAGCGCCTTGCGATACGAATCGCCGATGAGCTTGCGCTTGGCCTCGTCCTTGATTTCGGAGTCGTATTTTTTTATGACGAGGTCGCGCGGCGCCTTGCCTGGACGGAAGCCCGGCAGCGACGCCTGTTTTTGATAATCCTTCGCGATGGCGTCAAAGGCGGTGATCACCGCCTCAGCGTCCAGTTCCACGCGCAGCAATTTTTTGCACGCGGCCAAATTTTCAACGGTGACGTTCACAATAAATTTTCAGTTAATCGAGCCGCGCAAGATAGCGGAACCGCGCGGATTGCGTCAATGGTTTTGATGGCGTAACCCCGGCGTTTCCGCTTTCATGTTTGCCATGAAGCAAATTTTCTTCATCACCGGCACGGACACGGGCGTCGGCAAAACCGTCTTGACCGCGCTGTTGGCGCGATTTCTGCGGGCACGCGACGTCAACGCGGCGGCGCTCAAACCGATTTGCTCCGGCGGTCGCGCCGACGCGCGGAAAATTTTCGACGCGCTGAATGGCGCGCTCACGCTTGATGAAATCAATCCGTGGCATTTCCGCGCGCCGGTCGCGCCGGCGCTCGCCGCCAGGTTGGAAAAAAAATCTGTGAAACTTTTGCATGCCGTCGCGCATATGCGCGCGATGCAAAAGCGTTTTGACGTTCTGCTGGTGGAAGGCGCGGGCGGAATGTTGAGTCCGCTCGGTGAAAATTTTGATTCACGCAGTTTGATTTCTGCCTTGCGCGCGACACCAATCATTGTTGCGCAAAATAAAATCGGCGTGGTGAATCACCTTTTGCTCACGCTCGAAGCACTGCCAAAAAACCTGCGGGAGAAGACGCGCATCGTTTTGATGTCGCCACCGAAGCCGGACGCCGCAACGGATTCAAATGCAAAACTGCTGGCGCAATTCTTTTCCGCCGCAAATTTTTTTTATTTGCCGCGGCTGGGAAAGAATTATTCGGTTGCGGAAGTTTTGAAAAATCCGCAATTGCGCCGGACGGTCCGCGCATTGGTGCAATAAATTCCGCGGGAACGACGGCTTGCGTATTCTAATTTTCCGCAAATTAGGCGTTGCAATTTCTCGCGTGGCGGTTAGAAATAAGAGCGAGGCAGGCCATTGCTCGACCACCTGCCGCTTGGACAAAACCGGTTCCTCACCACCAAGTAAAATCGTTTTATGAGCGGGTTATCTTTTACTGTCGTGGGAGCCGCTTCCAACCAAGCGGAACTCATCTACATCTGGACACAGGCGACGCCGGAAGCCAAGGCGATCATTGCCTGCCTCGTCGTTTTATCCATCCTCGCCTGGTGGGTGATGGTCTTGAAAGCCATCCAGGTCCGCCGCGCGCGCCGCTTGAACCATTATTTCAACGACGAATTCCACGCGCAAAAAACCGTGCTCGAATTGTTCGACCGAAAATTGCACGTCGAAGGCTGTCCGCTTTATGAAGTTTATCAGGCCGGCTGCGTGCAGCTCGACGCGCGGTTGCGGGGGCCGACGGGCGAACGGCGCAAGCAGCAGGTCTCGCTCAAAAACATGGAGCACGTCAAGCGCGCGATGGAAAATGTCGTCGCGCAGGAATCGCTGAAACTGGAATCGGGTTTAATCCTGCTGGCGATCGCGGTCAGCGGCGCGCCGTTCATCGGTTTGCTCGGCACGGTCTGGGGCGTGATGAGCACGTTCGCCGGCATCGCGCAGCAAGGTTCGGCGACGATGGCCGCGATGGCGCCCGGCGTGAGTGCCGCGCTCATCACGACGGTGGCCGGGCTGCTCGTGGCGATCCCCTCGATGTTCGGTTACAATTGGCTCGTGCACAATCTGCGCGTGTTCACGGTCGGCCTGGACAATTTCGCGCAGGAACTTGTTTCCAAAATGGAAACGGAATTTCTCGCGGATGAATGATTTTGCAGCATGAGAAGATTTTCACAACGCAGTCATCTCGTGACGTTGAGCGAAATCAACATCACGCCGCTGCTCGACCTCGCGTTCGTGCTGCTCATCATCTTCGTCATCACCACGCCCTTGCTCGAACAGAGCATCAATTTGAAACTCCCGCGCGGCGGACGGCCGGAAAAAAAACTGGACAAGAACGACATCCGCACCGTGGAAATCACCTCGACGGGCGTCTACGCGTTTGAAAAACAAAAATTGCAATTCCCGCAACTCGCCGCGCGGCTCACGCAGGCGGCGCGCGCGAATCCGGATCTCGTCGTTTATGTCCGTGCCGACAAAGACAGCCGTTATGAATTGTTGGCGGGGTTGTTCGACCTTTGCCAGAAATCCGGCATCAAGATTTCGCTGGCCACCGATCCGACGCCCAAATGAACCGGCTGCAAAAAAAATGCC
The DNA here is from genome assembly GCA_964249225.1 of uncultured Verrucomicrobiota bacterium. Classification (GTDB taxonomy): domain Bacteria; phylum Verrucomicrobiota; class Verrucomicrobiia; order Limisphaerales; family UBA11358; genus UBA11358. The sequence continues at coordinate 20,019 of CAXUBD010000003.1, forward strand.
TTCTGGCCACGGCGGGATTTCACCTGCTGCTGCTGGTGATTTTGCTCGTCGGCCCGGCGTTCTTCTCGCCCAAGCCGAAGCCGGACGATTTGCCATTGCTCGACGTGATCCCGGCCAACGCGATTGACGCGGCGTTCAGCAGCGGCGTCAAAAACGCGCAACCGTCCGCGCCAACGCCCGTCGTCACCCAATCGCAGCCCGCGCCGCAACCGACGCCGGTCCAGCCCCAACCGAAAGCTGTGATCACGCCGCCGACGCTGATGCAGCAAGTGGAGAAATTTTTCAAGCCCGCGCCGGAAAAACTTCCGCCGGACGATTTGAAGCCCGTGGACGATTCCGCCAAACCGAAAATCAATTTGAAACTTGTGACGCGCATCGTGCCAAATAATTCCGCACCGGCCGTTTCACACGATGATTCGCAAAAAAAAGCAAACGCGAAAGCCATCGTTTCCGCGCTGCGAGTGTTGCGCTCCAATTTGTCTTCCAGCACGACCATTGATCCCATCGGGAGCAGCAGCGTTTCGTATGCGAGCTACGCTTCGATCATCAAGAGCATTTACACACAGGCGTGGACGCCGCCGGACAACGCCGCCAACGACGAGGCGAATGCGAAGGTCAGCATCACGGTTTCCCGTGACGGCACGGTGATTTCCGCGCACATCGTCGGCGCGTCGGGCGACGCGAGCGTGGACGACAGCGTGCAACGGACGCTCGACCGCGTGAGTTTCATCGCGCCGTTTCCGGACGGCTCAACCGAAAAAGAAAAAACTTTTGTCATCAACTTCAACCTGAAATCCAAACGGATGCTCGAATGAAAATAAATTCCAATCAAAAAACCAC
>CAXUBD010000003.1:20868-21641 GCA_964249225.1 uncultured Verrucomicrobiota bacterium
TTTCTTTTGACGGCGGCCGCGTTGAATTTTTCCCGGGCGCAGGAAATTGACGTTTCGCAAACCGGAAATCATTTCAGCCAGAAACCCATTCCCGTTTCGCTCGATGGTTTCAGCGACGACATCGCGAAAGTTTTGCGATTCGATCTTTACGTCCAGGGCTTTTCGTTCGTCGCGCCGGACGCCGCGCAATATCAGATCGGCGGCAGCAGCGCGGGCAGCGTGACCGGCAGCGTCAGCGACAAATTCGCCAAGCGCGTGATTTTGTCGCGCACCTACACCGGCGCGAGCTTGCGGCGGCAGGCGCACGCGTTCGCGGATGACATTGTGTTCGCCATCACGGGAAAAAAAGGGATTGCGCAGACGAAAATCGCCTTCAAATCGCAGGCGCAAAACGGCAACGGCGAAATTTACGTTTCGGATTTCGACGGCTTCAGCCCGCAGGCCATCACGCATGACGACGCGATCGTCGCCTCGCCGACGTGGGTTCCGGGCCGGCTCGCGCTGTGTTACAATTCCTACAAGCTCGGCAATCCGGATATTTTTTATCACAACCTGGGCACCGGCCAGCGCCAGGCGATCGCGCGTTATGGCGGCTCGAACATCAGTCCCGCCGTTTCGCCGGACGGCACCAAGGTGGCGATGATCTTGAGCAAGGGCGGCAGCCCGGACGTTTACGTATGCAATCTGGACGGCTCGAATTTGAAACAATTGACGCACACGCCGGAGGACGAATCGTCCCCGTGCTGGTCGCCGGACGGGCAATGGATTTGTTT
>CAXUBD010000003.1:21651-23205 GCA_964249225.1 uncultured Verrucomicrobiota bacterium
ACAAAAATCCGCGAACGCCGTGTGCTCGCAAAAATTTCCGCGGTCGGCGGCGAAGTCCAGCGCATTGCGACCTCCGGCGTTTCCAGTCCGACGGAGCCGGACTGGTCGCCGGACGGCAAGTGGATTGCGTTCACGTCGCAGATGGGTGATTTTAACATTTGCGTGGTGCCGGCCGGCGGCGGCTCAGCGACGGTTTTGGTGACGGGCGAGCGGCCGTCGTGGTCGCCGAATTCGCGCACGCTGATTTTCAACCGTTCGGTCGGGTATCGCGGCGTGCTGTCTGTGCTTGACGTGTTCACAAAACAAGTCAAGGATATTGGGCGAATTTCAGGCAGCAATTCCGAGGCGGCCTGGGCGCGCTGATTTGAAATTTAACAAACTTTTAACTGTAATTTAACTCAAGGAAAAAAATGAAAATAAACAAACTGATTTATCCGCTGGTCTTCACACTGGCTCTCACGCTGGCAACGACCGGCTGCAAACACGCGCCGGGCAAGGTCACGGTTTTGCCCGGACAAAATCCCGGCATCGTTGGTGGCGACAACGGCCAAGGCACCATTGGTAATGGTGGCAACTTGGGGGGAGATACTGGCGTTAATACCAAACCCGGCGGCGGAGACTTGGCCGGAATAAATGAATTCGACAACATGATTGAAGACCGTTCCGCGCTGGCAGCTTACACGGTTCATTTTGCTTTTGACAGCGCGGCGGTGAAATCCAGCGAGCAGGCCAGCCTTCAATCCGTCGCTTCCGCCTTGAGTTCGGATGCGAATGCCAAACTGCTCGTCGAAGGTTATTGCGACGAACGCGGCACGGAAGAATACAACCGCTCGCTCGGCGAACGCCGCGCACTGGCGTTGCGCGAGGCGCTGGCCAAGCTCGGCGTTGACCCGTCGCGCGTCCGCACCATCAGCTATGGCAAGGACAAGCCCGCGGATCCCGGCCACGATGAAGCGGCGTGGTCGAAAAATCGTCGCGGCGAATTCATCCTGCTCCATCCCAAGACCGGCGCGTGATTTCGGGAAAAATTAAGATTAAGGCCGTGCGAAAAATTGCGCGGCCTTTTTTGTGACCCGGAATGGCGGCGTTTTGCCCCTTTACTATTGAATGAACTGAGCGTAGCTTTTGCAAGTTGGACGATGGATTGATAAATTTATATTTATGAATGCGATGCTTGCAGCTTTCGGCCTTGGCGGAATGGAAGTCGTTTTGATCCTCGCCGTTGTTTTGATTTTGTTCGGCGCCAAAAAAATTCCCGAACTCGCCAAAGGTCTCGGCAGCGGCATCAAGGAATTCAAGAAAGCCACCAAGGAAGTCACGGATGAAATCCATAATGCCGACACGACCACGGCGACAACCGTGACGCCAGTTCAAAAACTTCCGCCCGCCAACACGACCGCGCAATCCACTCCGCCGCCGGAAACGAAAGTCATCTGACGGCGTGATTTTCAGCCGCAGTTTTTCATGGCCGATTTTTCTTCAGAACCGCCGGAGGCCGACGGCGGTCCGGTGAAATCTTTTCTGGAGCATCTCGAAGATTTTCGCTGGGTGATA
>CAXUBD010000003.1:23215-35470 GCA_964249225.1 uncultured Verrucomicrobiota bacterium
CGCTCGCGGTGGCCATGCTTGTTTGTTTGTTCGCAGCCAATCATGTCATCGCGATCATCAAATGGCCGCTGTCGCGCGCCACGGTCAGTTATCCGGGAACAAATCAGATTGTTTCCGTCAGCTTCGGCACGAATCAGCTCGGCCATTTTCAACTTTCCGACGCGGAAGAAAAATCCTTGAACCTCGGCACGAATCGTTTCGTCGCCGTCACCGTCGAACCGCTCACGCTCGGCACCAACCAGATTCTCGGCTGGCGGGCGGACGCGAATCCCGCGATCGGGAACGAGGCGCAACGGATGCAAGTCGAGCTGGTCAACTTGAGTCCGGCGGGCGGATTTTTCGTCGCGATCCAGGTCGCGTTTTACGGCGGACTGGTTTTGTCCGCGCCGTTCATTTTTTATTTCATCATCGCGTTCGTTTTTCCCGCGCTGAAAATGCGGGAACAAAAATATGTTTTCCGCGCGCTGTTCATCGGCGGCGGGCTTTTTGTGGTCGGCGTCTGCTTTTGTTATTTCGCGCTGATGCCGGTCGCGCTGGCGGCGTCGCAAAAATATTCCAACTGGCTCGGCCTCGGCGCCTCGGAATGGCGCGCGGAAGAATATATCGGCTTCGTCTGCCGTTTCATGCTCGGCATGGGCCTGGGCTTTGAACTGCCCGTGGTGATTTTGACGCTCGTGAAGATCGGCGTGCTCAATTATGCCATGCTCGCGCGTGCGCGGCGTTACATGATCGTGATCAACCTGGTGCTCGGCGCGGTTTTGACGACGCCCGAAGTCGTGACGCAACTGCTGATGTTCATTCCCTTGCAACTGCTTTACGAAGCCACCGTCTGGATCGCGTGGTATTGGGACCGGCAGGAAAGAAAACGCGCTTTACAAGCGGCGGATTCGGCGTAGATTTTTTGCGTCAACTAAAAAACGTATGCGAAACGTCATCTCTCTACTTGCCATCATGGGCGTCACCGCCTTGTTCACCGCCGGCTGCGCCGGCCCCGAGCAAAAACTGGGGCGCGGCATGGATAACACCCTGGAAGTCGTCCGCTTGGGCGAATTAAGCCGCTCCGTGGAACAAACTGCGATTTTTGATTCGCCGGGCGCGGGCTACACCACCGGCTTTGTGCGCGGAATTGACCGCTCCGTGGCGCGCACCGGCCTCGGCCTTTACGAAATCGTCACCTTCCCGATCCCGCCGTATCATCCCGTGGCCACCAAATATCTTTCGCCCACGCCCGCGTATCCGGACAATTACAAACCGGGATTGCCGGACGATCCGCTGTTCGACACGGACGCCTACACCGGATTCTCTGGCGGCACTTTTCTGCCGTTTCTTCCCGGCAACCGGTTCAACGTGTTTGACTGACCTTGACCAAATTCAACCGGCTCAACGCGCCAGCTTTTTTTGGTTGGCGCGTTTTGCTTTGGTGAAATACAAATGCGCCTCGAAAAAAAATCATTCTGCAAAGTCAACCTGCTGCTGAACATCCTCGGCAAGCGCGCCGACGGATTTCACGAACTCGAAACCGTCATGCAGCCGGTGAATTTTTTTGACGATCTGGTTTTTGAACGTGGCGGAAAGGGAATTCAACTTTCGTGCAGCGACAAAAATTTGCCGGTGGATTCGCGCAATCTGGTTTTTCGCGCGGCGGAAAATTTTCTGTTGGTGTCGGAAATTTCCGACGGCGTAAAAATCCATCTGGAGAAAAAAATCCCGCTCGCCGCCGGCCTCGGCGGCGGCAGCGGCAACGCCGCGACCACGCTGCTCGCGCTGAACGAACTTTTCGGCCGGCCGCTCGCGGCGGAAAAACTTTTCGAAATCGCGGCCGCGCTCGGTTCCGACGTTCCGTTTTTCCTGCAAGACAAACCCGCGCTGGCCATCGGCCGCGGCGAAAAAATCCAGCCGCTGGAAAAATTCCCCGCGCTGGCCGGCACGGCGTTCCTCTTGATCCATCCCGGCTTCGGCATTTCCACGCCGTGGGCTTATCAAAACCTCGCGCGCTTTCCCGCCGCGTTGAACGGACAAAAAGGCCGCGCGCAAAAACTGGTTTCCCTTTTACAGACCGCGGATTTGAAAATGGCGGCGCGCGAATTCTACAATTCGCTCGAAGCGCCCGCGCTGGAAAAATTTCCCGTTCTTGCATTGTTCCAGGAATTTTTGCGCGAACACGGCGCGCTCGCCGCGCTCATGTCCGGCAGCGGCTCGACGACGTTTGCCATCGCCGAAAATATTTCCGCCGCCGAATCACTCGCGGAAAAATTCAAATCGAAGTTTGGGAACAATGGCTGGACGGCGGTTGTCCCGGTTTAACCGGGGATTACGATTTCTTTTTTTGAAATTTTTGCAGTGCAAAATCCGCCATTTCCTTCGCCGCCGGCATTTTGAACGTCAGCGCCAGTGTTGCGTAAATCGCGCCGGCCAGAATTGCCGGGACAAAAACCGCGCCGATTTTTAATGCAATCGTTTCGTGACCGAATTGATTTTCCCAAAATTTCCAGCTGAACCACGCGGCCATTCCGGCCACGGCTCCGGCGATCGCCAGCGGCAAAAAATTCGCGCGCATTGATTCCATCTCCAATTTTCCCAATTTCTTCCGCAGCGCGAAAATCAAAAGGCCGACATTGCAAATGGAGGTCACTGTGTTGGCAATCCCAAGGCCGCCCTGACGCAATGGCCCGACGAGCGAGACGGCCAAAATTAAATTCAGCGCGAGGCAGAAAATGCTGATTTTCATCGGCGTCTTGGTGTCGCCCAGCGCGAAAAATGCGCGGGCAAAAATATTGACGGTTGAAAACGCGACCAGTCCCGGTGCGAGGCATTGCAGCGCGAGCGTCGCGCGGATGGTGGCACCCGCGTTGAATTTTCCGTGCTCGTAAATGAGCCGCACAATCGGCTCGGCGAGCACGACGAGTAAAATCGCCGCGAGTAAATTCAAAAACAGCAGGGAGGCTACGCCGTGCCGGAGCGTCGCGCGGAATTCAGTGTATTTTTTTTCGGCCGCCAAGCCGGAAAGCGTCGGCAGCAGGTATGTCGCCAGCGAAATGCCGAACATCCCCTGCGGCAGCTCCATCAAGCGCACGGCGTAATTGAACGACGCGACGATTTGCGGGCTGACCCAGAACGCGACGGCAAGCACGAGCGTCACGTTCAATTGAAACGCGGCGACGCCGATTGTTCCCGGAATCATCCGCGTCACGACCAGCTTCACCGTTTCATTTTTCAGCGGCGAAACCCATTCGTAACGAAAGCCATCATGCCAAAGCGTCGGCAGTTGGAACGCCGCCTGTGCGACGCCCGCCGCCAACACGCCGAACGCCAGTGCGAAAATCTGTTCGGGCAATTTCATTCCCATTCGCGGCGCGAGAAACAAGACCGACGCGATCATCACCACGTTGAGCATCGTCGCGCCCATCGCCGGGATGAAAAAATGGCCGCGCGCGTTGAGCATTCCCATGAACGCCGCCGCGAGGCACACGAACATCATGTAAGGAAACATCACGCGCAGCAGTTTCAACGTCAAAACGGTGCTTTCCCATTTGATTTCGCTTTTGGTTTTGAACTGGCCGTCGTAATCCAGATTTGTTTTAGACTGGATGTAGTTTTGATAAAGCAATTCGTTTCCGGCGTCCGGGCGGTTGGTTTGCAAAACAATCGGCTGCGGTTTGGCGTTTTTTACCACCGGCAATGCCAGACTGACGCCGAAAATTGCCAGGGCGATGATAATTGTAGCCGCAATGACGAGGCCGGAAATCACGGCGTTGGCCGCGCGCCACATTTCGATTTCGCCGTGCGATTTTTCCTTGGCCTTGAAAATCGGGATGAACGCCGCCGTCAACGCGCCTTCGCCAAGCAGGCGACGGAACAGATTGGGAATCGTAAATGCGAATTGAAATGCGCCCGCAACCCAGCCGTCGCCCATGAACCGCGCATAGACGATCTCGCGGACCATGCCGAGGACGCGGCTGGTGAGCGTGGCGACGGCCATCGCGCCGGACGATTTCAACATTTGCGACATCGCGCGGAGTTTATGGCGCACAAAAGCAATTGGCAATTTGTCGTTGGCGAATTAGCCTTGTCGCGTGAGCATTTTGGAAGAATTGAAGTGGCGCGGCCTGATCGCCGATTGCACGGATGCGGCGGAATTGGCAAAGAAAATTTCCGCGCCCATCACGCTTTACTGCGGCTTCGACCCGACGGCGGATTCGTTGCACGTCGGCAATCTAGTTCCGCTGCTCGCGCTACGACGCTTTCAATTACTTGGCCATCATCCGATTGCCGTCGCCGGCGGCGCGACGGGTTCGATTGGAGATCCGAGTGGAAAAACGCAAGAGCGGCAGCTCCTCACCCAAGAAATTCTGGATCACAACATCGCCAGCGTGAAAGTTCAATTGGCGAAACTGCTCGATTTTGAAACGAAACAAAATCCCGCGCGCCTTGTGGACAACGCTTCGTGGACGCAAAATATTTCGTTCCTCGATTTTCTGCGTGACATCGGCAAACATTTTTCCGTCAATCAAATGGTCGCGAAAGAATCCGTCCGCGCGCGCATGGAAGACCGCGAAACCGGCATCAGCTACACCGAATTCAGTTACATGCTGCTGCAAGCGTTTGACTTTATGATTTTGGCGCGTGACTTAACTTGCGAGCTGCAGATCGGCGGCAGCGACCAGTGGGGCAACATTACGGCGGGAATTGATCTGTGCCGGAAAAAACTGGGCAAGACGGTTTTCGGCCTGACGCTTCCGCTCATCACAAATGCCGACGGAACGAAATTCGGCAAAACCGAGGCGGGCGCGATCTGGCTCGACCCAAAAAAAACCAGCGTCTATAAATTTTATCAGTTCTGGATCAACGCGGATGACCGCGATGTTATTCGCTATCTGAAATATTTCACTCTGCCTGAAATTATTTCGCGCGAAGAAATTGAATTGCTTGAAAAAAAACATAATGAAAATCCTGAAGCGCGCAACGCTCATAAAAAATTAGCGGCCGCAATGACGCTTTTAATTCATGGTGGTGATGCAATGTTAAGTTGCCAAATAGCTAGTGAAATTCTTTTTGGCGGAAGCGTTGAAAAGATTTCAGAAGATGATTTCGATGAAATTCTTAGCGAAGTCCCGACCAAGGGAATCGAAAAAATAAAATTGGAAGGCGCAGGAATTTCACTCGTTGAACTTTTGGTTCACGCCGAGCTTTGCACGTCAAAAGGTCAGGCGCGAAAAGACATCGAAGGCGGCGGCGTGAACGTGAACAACGTTCGCGAAACAAATTTTCAGCGCGCCGTGACTTCAAACGATTTGCTTTTCGGCAAACACATTCTGCTGCGCAAAGGCAAAAAAAATTACGTCGTCGTGACGGCGAAATGATTAATGATTTCAAACGAAGCGACTTGCGCTTTTATCCTTGAAATTTAATTCCTTCGCGCGCGAGCAGGCGGCGTTTCCAATCCAGTCCGCCGGAGAAGCCGCCGAGTTTTTTGTTCGCCGCCAGAACGCGATGGCACGGAATCAAAACCGGAATCGGATTCGCGCCGCACGCGCCGCCGACGGCGCGAACGGCATTGGGTTTGCCAATCGCCTGCGCGATTTCGCCGTAACTTTTTGTTTTGCCAGGCGAAATTTTCCGCAGCGCGCTCCAGACGCTCTTTTGAAATTCAGTTCCTGATAAGTCAAGCGGCGGCAGATTTTTTGGTTTTCCACCGGCGAGAATTTTTTTTAGTGCGGTTTCAGTTGCGCGATGCCAAGTGCTAACTTTAGTAGGGACGCGTCGCCGCGCGTCCGGGCCGACCGGCAGGTCAGCCCTATCATTTTTTGAAGGAAAATTTAATTCGGCCAGACCTTTTTCGGAATAGCGCGCGAGGAATTTTCCGTCGCGCGTGATTATCGGCCGTTCAACAAGGGGAGTTTTCATTCAGTGATTGTGCAGGAAAACCAAAAACAGGCCAAGCAGCAGCAAAAAAAGGGCGGCGGCGAAAAAAATAAACCTGTTGCGCGCGACGCGTTTTTCGTAGCGCAACGGACGCAAGCCATGCACGCCACCGGCGGCGAGGTAATTCACGAGGCGCGGATTCGTGGTCGTCGGGCCGCGCAGATGATTTCGCAGGCGATGCCAGAGCGCGGGCAAATCGTATTTGCGCACGCCGAGTTCGTTGTAATGGTCGGGCGCCTCGGTTTCGTTGCGGGCTTGCAAAGGTTGATGATTTATTTCCTCGAAAATCGGTTCGCTCGCCGCAGGCGAAAGCGGCGTTGGTTTTTCAGCAACGTTCGGAATGGTTGCGCCATGCGGCAAGGCGGTGGAACGAAAACGTGGCGCGGCGGGCGGACGTTGAAGCTGCGTGTCGAGTTTTTTGATCTCGGTTTCGAGCGCGGCGATCTGGTCGTTTAACGTTTTCGCGCGATCGGAAATCGGGTCAATACGCGCGTCTTTTTTTTTGAACGCCATACGACCTCAATGCCGCAACACGACGGCCAGCATCAGGCCAATCGCAATCAGCGCGACGATGGCGAGCGGCCAGGTGATCGCCAGACCCAGTTTGCAAAGTTCGCCAAAACTTAAATTGGCGAATGGCGACGCGGTGGGCGTTTGGATTTTTTCGGTTTCGGATTTTTCCTTTGTTTCACCGGCGAGCGCGGGCAGTTTGAGGCGCGCGGCGCTCCATTCCATGCGGGCGTTTTCGATGATGGTCAGCGCGCGCGTGAGTTCGATGCTGAAATTTTCCTTCGTCCACGTTTCGTCGTGGATGGACTGGATTTTGGCAACGGCGTCGCGAAAATCGGTCATTGTTTTGTGCATCTGGTCGGCGTCGCGGCGCGCGTTGAACTCGGCTTCTTCGAGCAGGCCGAGGCCGCGCGTGAGGTGATGGATCATTTCCTGGCGGCCGGTCTGAAATTCATTCTGGCGGCGGCGCAATTCCTCGAGCGACGCGCGTTCGCGTTCCAAATCTTCCTGCGCGCGTTTCAGCTCGGCGAGTTTCTGCTGCGCCTCGACGACTTTGCGGTCAACTTCCTCGCGCGTCGGCGCGCGCAACGGATCGGCGGGCGGCGCAAAAGGAGATTTGTGCGCCTGAAAATCTGAGTCTATGAATTCCGTTGCATCGTATTCGCCAGCCATGCAGCGAATCTAGTCCTGCGGCGTGCAACTGTAAAGTGGGTTTGCGCTTGTCACGGCACCGGCGCGGTCATAATTTGCCGTCGTCAACCAACAAATAATTTTGCCATGATCGAGTTGATCCAAGTTCCGTGGAGTCCGTTCTGCATTGTGCAGCGCCGCATTTTGGAATTTTCCGGCGCGCCTTTTAAGATAGTCAACATTCCCAACCAAGAACGTTCGCTCGTCTGGAAATTGACCAAGCAGCGATACTACGGCGTGCCGATCATCCGCGACGGCAAAAATGTCATTTTTGAAATCAACGACGATTCGCAGGTCATCGCCAAGTATCTCGACGAAAAACTATCGCTCGGTTTATTTCCCGAAAAATGGCGCGACATTCAGTCCATCCTGTGGCGCTACGTCGAAAATGAAATCGAAGGCGCTACGTTCCGGCTGAATGACATTTACTACCAAGAAAATGTTACGCCCGACGAGCAGTTGCAATTTTTGCGCTTCAAGGAACGCAAGTTCGGGCGCGGCTGCATTGAGCAATGGCGCAAAGACCAACGAACCTGGCTCAAGCAGTTGGAAGCACGACTGCTGCCGTTCGAGATGATCCTGACGCACCAGCCGTTTCTGCTCGAAGACCGCCCGCGCTTTTTGGATTTCGACCTTTACGGGATGCTCGGAAATTTTCTCTACTCCGGCCATCACCAGTTGCCCAAGCGCCACAAACTCATCCAGCAATGGCATCGCCGCATGACGCAATTGACGCTCAAGTCGGTCGGGTGATTTTAGATTGAGAAAACCAATTTAATTTCCGCGTTCCTGCTTTCTTTATTTTGCAATTGCCCTGAAAATTTCCGCGTGAGACCGCCGCCAAAAAAAATCCCGCCGCTCGGTCCCGGCAAACGTTCCGCCCGCGACCGCGCGCTCGCGCAATGGCGCGGCGTGGACCTCGCGCCGCTGGAAAAAGCCCGCGCTGTCAAGGCCAAGCGCGCCGGCGATTTGCTGCCCGGCGTGATGGCCGGCCTGCGCATCGAAGATCGCCGCGCGGAAGCCGAAGTCGTCAAAGTCTGGAATTCGCTGATCGATCCCAACATCGTCGCGCATGCGCAACCGACCGGCGTGCGCAAAGGCACGTTGTTCGTGATCGTGGACAGCAGCGTTTGGCTTTCGGAAATCGTCCGCTATCGTCGCAAGGAAATTCTTGACCGCCTGCAGCACAGTTTTGGCCGCGAAATGATCCAGCGGATTTCCTTTCGCATCAGTTGATCGCGGAAAAATTTGTAACATTTTTCGGTTGGGCATCCGCGCCGGCGCTTTGTAATCTGGCGGCCCATGGAAATCATCCGTCGCGCCGTGATTGATGTCGGCACCAACTCGATCAAATTGTTGGTGGCCGACGTTTCCGGTCGCGACGTGCAACCGGTGCACGAAGAAAGCCGGCAGACGCGTCTCGGCAAAGGTTTCTACGAATCAAATCAGTTGCAGCCCGAAGCCATCGCGCGCACGGCCGAGGCCGTCGCGGAATTCGCCAAAACCGCGCGTGAAAAAAATTCCGTTTCCGTCCGCGTCATCGCCACCAGCGCCGCGCGCGACGCGGTGAATCCGACCGAATTGACTTCCGCCATCGAACGCGCGTCCGGTTTGAAAACAGAGATCATTTCCGGCGCGCGCGAAGCCGAGTGGGCGTTTCAAGGCGTCACGACCGACGCGGAACTCGCGACGCAGCCGCTGTTGCTGCTCGATGTCGGCGGCGGCAGCACGGAATTTATTCTGGGCCACGGCGCGAAAAAAAGTTTCGCCCACAGCTTCCCGCTCGGCACGGTGCGGTTGATGGAAAAATTTCCGCACAGCGATCCGCCGACGCGCGGTGAATTCACCAGTTGCCGCGACTGGCTGAAAAATTTCCTGCACTTCGAGGTTCGCCCGCAGCTGGAACCCGCGTTGAAAAATGAAACCGGCGAAATCCGCCTCATCGGCACCGGCGGCACGACGAGCATCCTCGCGCGCATGGAAAAAAAACTGGACCGCTTCGACCGCGAAAAAATCGAGCGCGCCGTTTTGAGTTTTGACCAAGTCGTCGCGCATCGGAAAAATCTGTGGAAACTGCCGCTCGCCGCACGCAAGGAAATTTCCGGTCTCCCGAAATTGCGCGCCGACGTGATCTTGACCGGCGTTTTGATTTACGAAGCCGTCATGGAAGAATTTAATTTCACGGAACTCCGCGTCAGCACGCGCGGTTTGCGCTTCGCCGCCGTGATGGATTAACGGACATTTACGATTGATGATTTTTGGTTTACGATTTGGGTGCGCACCAATCCGCGCACAATCCGCGCGGCAATCATAAATCGTAAATCATAAATTCCCATGCGCGTTTTAATTGTCGGCTGCGGTTACGTCGGCGTGCCGCTCAGCGCGGAACTCGTCCGGCTTGGCCACGAAGTTTTCGGACTGCGCAGAAATCCGGCGGCGGAAAACGAATTAAAAACGGCCGGCATCCAGCCTGTGTTCGGCGATGTGACGAAGCCGGATGAATTAAAAAATTTACCGTCTGATTTTGATTGGGTCGTCAACTGCGTCGCGGCGGGCGGCGACGCGGAAAATTACCGCGAAGTTTATTTCACCGGCACAAAAAACTTGATCGAGTGGCTCGCGCCGAATCCGCCGAAAAAATTTGTTTATACGAGCAGCACGAGCGTCTACGCGCAAAACGACGGCTCGCAGGTCAAGGAATCCAGCGCGACTGAACCGACGGCGGAAACTTCTAAAATTCTCGTCGAGACGGAAAAACTTTTGCTCGGCGCGGCGCAGAACAAATTTCCGGCGGTGATTTTGCGCGTGGCCGGAATTTACGGGCCGGAGCGCGGCCATTGGCTCAAGCAATTTTTGAAAGACGCCGCGCACATCGAAGGCGACGGCGCGCGTTTCCTGAACATGATTCACCGCGACGACTTAATCGGCTGCATCATCGCCGCATTGAAAAATGGTCGCGCGGGAGAAATTTACAACGCCGTGGACGACGAGCCGGTGAGCCAGTTGCATTTTTTCCAGTGGCTCGCGCAGGCACTGGACAAGCCGCTGCCGCCGTCGTTGCCGGAAAATCCTGATCGCCGGCGGGGCGTGACGAACAAACGCGTATTAAACCGGAAGTTGAAGATGGAGCTAGGCTATCATTTCAAGCATCCGAATTTTCGCATCGGCTACAGCGCGGAGCTGTTACGGCTTGACCGGGCGGGCGGCTGATCATTTTGCCGGCGGCGAGCGCATCAGCGCGACGACCTGCTTGTACAGGTCATTCATCGTGACGCTCAAGGCCATGAAGTCATGGACTTGTTCTGGATCTGCGGAATTTTCCGCCGCGATCTTTGCCAGGTGTCCACCGTAGCTCAAGGCGTCGGCCTGCGTCAGCAGCAAGGCGAATTCAAAATTCTCGCCGGAAGAAAAAAGCAGTTCCTTTTCCTTGGTTTTTGAAATCGCATCGCGCGTCGCCTTTTCGCCCGCCGGCAATTCGATCGCGTGCAGATTCAGCGTCGCGTCGTTTTTCGCCAGTTGATCCAACTGTTTCGCGGCGGCGCCACTGGTGGTCGCAATGGCTTTGATGAGGACGTGCAACTCCTCGCGATTGCCTTTAATGATCAGCACTTTGCTCACATTCTTTTCGTCGCCAAGCAAATCATAAAGCAGGCTCGCGGAATTGTTCCGCATCTGAAGTTTTTCGGCGGAAATCGCCGGCGCATTTGCAGGCGGAGCCGTTTTGTGAAACTGCGCGCAGCCGCAGAAAATTCCTGCGCAGAAAACAAATCCGCAAATTGTAATGAAACGTTTCATCGTTTTTATTTTATCCGCAAAAAAACAAAACGCGACGGAATTCCTGCTGAAATTTGATTTCGACCTGAAAAGAATTTCCGACTAATGTTTTTGTGCCAATGTCCGCCGAAGCCCAACTCACGCCCATGATGGCGCAGTATCGCCGCATCAAAAGCGAACTGCCGCGCGACGCGATTTTGCTTTTCCGCCTCGGCGATTTTTACGAGATGTTTTTCGAGGACGCGCAAACCGGCGCGCAGCTCCTCAATCTTTCGCTCACTGCGCGCAATGGCACGCCGATGTGCGGCCTGCCGTTCCACGCGGCAAATAATTACATCGCGCGGATTTTGCGCGCCGGAAGAAAAGTCGCCATCTGCGAACAGATGGAAGACGCGCGTCCAGGACAATTGACCAAACGTGAGGTCACGCAAATTCTCTCGCCCGGCACGCACTTCGACGAACGGATGTTGGTCGCCGAACGAAATAATTTTTTGGCATCCGTTTATCCGAGCGGAAAAATTTTCGGCCTCGCGCTCGTGGATTTGACGACTGGCGATTTTCTGACGACGGAATTGGAAAATGATTCGGCGTTGCTGGCGGAATTGGAACGCCTACGTCCTGCCGAAATCATTTTCCCCACGGAAGCAGTTTCGCTGCGCGAATTACTGCGCGGCGCGTTTCAGATTTTGAGCGGCAACGACGACTGGACGTTCGCGCCGGAAACCGCGTTTTACACGGTGAAGGAACAGTTCAAAGTCGCGTCGCTCGACGGCTTCGGGCTGAAAGACAAGACCGCCGCCATCGGCGCGGCGGGCGGCGCGCTGCATTATCTCACGCAAAACCTGCGCCGCGATGTGAAGCATCTCACGCGCATTTCGTTTTATCAGCGCAGCAATTTTCTCACGCTCGATTACACGACGCTGCGGCACTTGGAAATTCTCGAACCGCAGCATCACGACGCGCCGCGCAATGCCTCGCTCTACGGCGCGCTCAACAAAACCGTCACGCCCATGGGCGCGCGACTCTTGCGTCAATGGCTTTCGCAACCGCTTGGAAAAGTGGAGCCGATTCGCCAGCGCCAAGACGCGGTGCAAACGTTTATCGAAAACACGTTCGGCCTCGACGCGTTTCGTCAGCAGCTTGCGAAAGTTCGTGATTTGGAACGCACACTAGGCCGCTTGAGTTCCGGCAGCGGCAACGCGCGCGATCTTGCTGCACTCCGAATGGCGCTCGAACAAATTCCGGCGTTGAAACAAATTTTGCAATCGGTGGGGCGAGCGTACACGCGAGCCGAAAATTTAATTCACGCCGAAGTTACAGTTAGCGAGGACGCTCGCCCCACCAGCCAGATTGCAGTTT
>CAXUBD010000003.1:35480-36278 GCA_964249225.1 uncultured Verrucomicrobiota bacterium
GCAAGGATTGGATCGCCAAATTGCAGGCCGATGAAATCACGGCCACGGGAATTTCTTCGCTCAAAGTGCGGTTCAACTCCGTCTTCGGTTATTACATCGAAGTCACGAAATCGAATCTCGACAAAGTTCCGACGCATTATCATCGCAAGCAGACCGTCGCGAATGGCGAGCGTTTCATCACGCCGGAGCTGAAAGCGATGGAAGGCAAAATTCTCGGCGCGGAAGAACGCAGCGTGAAACTGGAATACGAAATTTTCCAGCGCGTGCGCGAGGAAGTCTTGGGCCAGTTGCCAAAAATTCAACAGACAGCGGGTGCGCTGGCGCAATTGGATGTTCTCGCTTCATTCGCAGAAACCGCGCGGCTACATAATTATTGTCGTCCGGAAATTTCCGACGAAGGCGTTTTGCAAATCCGCGATGGACGCCATCCGGTTTTGGAACAGCAACTCGTCGAGGAACGCTTCGTGCCGAATGATGTTGCGCTCGCGAGCGTTGCCGCTGAAAAATCAGCGACCGACAAGGTGGCCGTCTGCAAAGACCAGATCGCGCTCATCACCGGGCCGAACATGGCGGGCAAATCCACTTATATCCGGCAGGTCGCGCTGCTCACGCTGCTCGCGCACACGGGCAGTTTTGTGCCGGCAACGGAAGCGCGGATTGATCTCATTGACCGCATTTTCACGCGCATGGGCGCGAGCGATGATTTGTCGCGCGGGCAAAGCACGTTTATGGTCGAGATGACGGAGACGGCGAACATTTTGAACAACGCCACGGCGCGCAGCCTCATCGTGCTGGACG
>CAXUBD010000004.1:0-937 GCA_964249225.1 uncultured Verrucomicrobiota bacterium
CTTCACAAACAGCGCGAGCGAGGCGGTGTAGCTGTGCAGGAAATTTTTTTCGCCAACGGGCCCGATTTCACCGTTGCCGAAAAATCCGGCGAGACCGAACGGTCCAAGTTGTTGCTGGATCAATTCAGTGTCGTGGTTAGGCTGCTTGAAAAGATTTTTGCCGCGCCCGTTGCAGCAGCAAAGACAGCCGCCGTAGATCGTCGCGTCGCCGAGTTTTTTCTTGGCGCGGGCGAGCAGTTCGTTCATGTCTT
Organism: uncultured Verrucomicrobiota bacterium; assembly: GCA_964249225.1. Classification (GTDB taxonomy): domain Bacteria; phylum Verrucomicrobiota; class Verrucomicrobiia; order Limisphaerales; family UBA11358; genus UBA11358. The sequence goes on from CAXUBD010000004.1 coordinate 252, forward strand.
CGGTCGCCGCGGCGGCATCGCGGCGCTGGAATTGCATCGTCTGGCCCGCGCGCGGCAGCGCGCCGACAGCGAGCGCGCCGGAACCGGGATCGGCGCTGATGAGATTGCGCACGAGAAAATCGCCGCGATGAAAATCTTCCAAGTATTCGTTGACGGCGAGGCCGATACACAAATTGCCCTGCGTCCGGCGCTGTTCATCCACGGGAAGTTTTTGAAACGTTTCCTCGAGCACGGCGTAGGCGGGCCGGTTGCCGATGTGCTGGATCCAATTGCGTTCCACGCGCGTGAGCGTCCACGCGTCGCCGATGGGCGTGCAACCTTGCGAAATGACACCAGCCAAAGTGACATCGCCGCCGACGCCAATCGCCACGCCGCCGTCCTCGAACACTTCGCCGTCCAGATAAATTTGCGCGAGCGGTTCGGGAAAAGTGCCGCTGGCCATGCCGCCAAAAATCGGCAGATGCGGATAGGCTTCGTTCCACGAACGCAGCCATTTTTCGGAATCGAGATGAAACGGATCGGCGAACACCAGCCAATCGAAGACGACATTGGTGTCGAGCAGGAAGCTCACAGATCAACCTTGCGCGGCCGCTCCTTGCGCCGGACGAGCTTGATCCCCGAGCCGCGCAGCGGAGAAGCCGCGAAGAATTCGGCGAGGTTTCCGATCCGGTTGGCGTTGAGTGCCC
>CAXUBD010000004.1:947-4108 GCA_964249225.1 uncultured Verrucomicrobiota bacterium
GACTTCTTCCTGCGTGAAGCGCGCGCTGCGCAAAACCGCGCCGGGCAGCGAATACAGCGCGAGCACCAATCCGCCGGCGCTTTCAATTTCCTGCGCGCCGGCGATCAACCCGCTGCTGGAACAGCCCGCGAGCAATGGAATTTGCGCGTGGACGCGGAGAATTTCCAAAACCTGTTCCGCGTGCGGGAAAAATTTCGGCGTCATGAAAACGAGACCGAGCGAAACCTGCGGCGCGTCCAGTTGCGCGCGTAAATTTTCCGACCATTCACGCAATCCGGCTTCGTCAAATTCACCAGACCAGTGCGACGCTACGGAAAATTCATTGTTCACCGGTTCAAGTTAATGCGCCGGGCGGCGAATGCAAACCGGAACATCAACTGCGCGAAAATAAAATTACGTTACTTGAGCCAGGCGGCGACGGTTTCGCCCGACCAGATTTCTTCCACATGCTGGCGTGCGCGCACGACGGCGGTTTTTTTGCCGTTCACCAAAACCTCGGCGGCGAGCGGGCGCGCGTTATAATTGGACGCCATCACAAAACCGTAGGCACCCGCGCTCAACAACGCGAGCCGGTCGCCTTCGCCGACTTTCGGCAACGGACGATCCTTGCAAAAATAATCGCCTGATTCGCAGATGCCGCCGACGACATCCGACGAAATCGTCGCGCCGGATTTTTTCGTCAGCGGAACGATTTCGTGATACGAATCGTAAAACGCCGGGCGGATCAGATCGTTCATCGCCGCGTCCACGATCACAAAATTCTTTTTGCCCGTGCGTTTCACATATTCGACGCGCGTGACGAGAATGCCCGCGTTGCCGACGATGAAACGGCCCGGCTCGATCAAGATTTTCAGGCCGAGCGGTTGCAGCAACGGCAGCAACGTTTTCGCGTAGGTCGCCGGCGTCAAAATTCCTTTCGCCGCAGAAGTTTTCCACCACTCCGGCGAACCGCTTGCGAGCGCGGGATTGTAAACGATTCCAAGTCCACCGCCGGGACTGAAAAATTCCAGTCTGTGTTTCGCCGCGAGCCGTTTGACGAGCGGCGTGACTTTTTTCACCGCCGATTCGAAAGGCGAAACCGAAGTCAATTGCGAGCCGATGTGCATTTGCACGCCGCGCAGCCGGAGATTTTTCAATTTGCTCGCGCAGGCATAAACGCCCTCGACGTGCTCGAACTGGATGCCGAATTTATTTTCGTAAGTGCCGGTGGTGATTTTCGCGTGCGTGTCGGCGTCCACGCCCGGATTCACGCGTACGGCGACGGGCGCGATTTTTTTCAAACGCGCGGCGACGCGGTTGATGCGTTGCAATTCCGGTTCGCTCTCGGCGTTGAAGGAATAAATATTTTGCTTCAGCGCAAATTCAATCTCCTCCTCCGTCTTGGCCACGCCGGCAAAAACGCATTGGCGCGGGTCGCCGCCTGCAGCGATGACGCGCCGCAATTCGCCGCCGCTGACGATGTCGAAGCCGCTGCCGAGATTCGCCAGCACGCGCATGACGGCGAGGTTCGAGTTCGCCTTCATCGCGAAACAGATCAGATGGTCGAGCGGCGCGAGCGCGGAATCCAGTTTCTGAAAATGATCCGTCAGCGTGCGCTGCGAATAAATGTAAAGCGGCGTGCCGAATTTTTCGGCGAGCGCCTCGACGGCGACGCCTTCGCAAAATAATTTTTTTCCGACGTAACGAAAATCGTGCATGACAATCCAGTTTAAGGTTCAGGGTTCAAAGTTCAAGGCTGGCAAAGAAAAGCCCGCCGAAAAAAAATCCGGCGGGCGGCAAAAGAAATTTAATTTTACGGCTCGCCGATGATTTTCGCGCGTTCCGTGTGATATTCCGCCGGCGTGATCTGGTCGGCCTTGTATTTGTTCAACAATGCCTGCAAACGTTCTTCCTTAGTCGCCGAAATCGGCAGCGCGGGCGTTTCGACGGGCTTGACGACCATCGGCGGCTTCGGTTCCACGATTGCCGGCGCGATCATGGGTGCCGCAGATGCCGGGGCTTCCGTTTTTTCAATGACAACTTTTTCCGGTGCGGCCGGCGGCGCGATGACGGCGGGCGCCGGTGTTTCAACTTTGACATCGGAAGGCGTCACGATGACTGGCGGCGGCACCGCTGGCTGCGCCGCCATTTCTTGCAATTTTTGCAGCAACGCCACGCGCGCGGCAGCCTGGGCCGGCGTGTCGTCCGCGCGGACAATCATCAAGCTGGAGCAAAAGATGGCCGCGCAAAGGGCGGCAAACAACTTGGAAATTTTGGGAATCTGCATGACAAATTCTTACGCCAAATGTTCGCCGGATGCAACAGCTTTTCCCGCGAAAACAAATTGTTTCCGCCAGATTTGCGGAAAGGGACAGCGCACCACCGAACGCCATAAAATCCCGCGCACCTCGCGCCGCGAGACTTTCACGCGCTGCTGCAATTCCAGCACCTTTGCCGCGCGCAATTTTTCAATCGTCTTCACGCCCAGCAAAATCGGCCACGCGCACGCGAGCCGCACGCGGAATTGACCGAACGGCAGCGTGTTCGTGTAACGCCAGCCCGCCGCCAGATGCGATTCCGCCTTGTCGAGATATTCGTGGAACAGCGGCAGAAATTTTTGTTCGTTCGCGGGCGAGAGCAACGTTTCTGGAAAAAGTTTTGCCTCGTCCAAGCGTTGCACCGGCAGATAACAGCGGCCGTTTTTCAAGTCCGCCGGCAGGTCGCGCAAGATGTTCACGAGCTGCAAGCCTTTGCCGAAACGGATGCCGTCGGCGATGAATTGTTTTTCATCCAGTCGCGCGTTCGGAAAAAGATGCGCCCGGCAGATCTTCGTCCAAAATTCGCCGACGCAGCCCGCGACGCGATAAGTGTAATCGTCCAACTCCGCCGCCGTTTCGAGCGCGATGATTTTTTCGGCGGAATTTGCAAACCGCCGTAGATCCAGTTCCTGTCCGCTCGCGATCGTCGTCAAGACGTTGCGGATCAATTTTTGATCGGCGGCGGAAAAATTTTGCAGCACGGCCAGACCCGCCTCGACTTTTTCCAGCAATATTTTATCCGCCGGCGAACCTTGCTGCTCCGCGAGTTCGCCGAAATTCAGCGGCGCGGAATTCTGGCTGAGAATCCGTTCGCGGAGTTTTTGCAGTGCGTCGAGCCGTTGCGCCACCGGCAAAATTTCCGTG
>CAXUBD010000004.1:4118-7943 GCA_964249225.1 uncultured Verrucomicrobiota bacterium
AGGCCGATCTGCGGGCGCACGCGCGCGGGCAGCACGCGCAACGTCAGATAAAACGAGCGCGACGTCGCCTGGAGCAGATCAGGCAACTGCCAGTTCGCGGACATGGTTGATGTCACGTTTGCCAACTGGACGCAAATGAGAAGCTTCTACCGTGGCAACAGCAATTGTTTTGCCGGTGAGCGTGACAAATTCCACTTCGTAAGCCACTCCGCCTTTGTGGATGTGGACGATCGCGCCCACGTCACCCGCCTGCAAATTTTCTGCGGGCAGGTCGTGCGTCAGCACCACGCAATCATGTTCTTTGATTTTCATCTCGCCTCCAAAGGATATGCGGTTATCAATCTCGGTGCAACTGCGCCTTTATCAAATTGCCAGACCGAACGAATAAATGGTGTCCGGCCATCGGGCGTTTTCAACACGCGCCTTCAATTTCGTAACGCGGGCCAAAATTTGTCTCGCGCACCCGCTTCACTTTGTGTGTTTGCCCATGAACCAGCAGTGCCTTCGCCAGTTGCTCCCATTTTTCGGCGCTGAAACCGAAACTACTGAAAAAATGCGCCTTACTTGCACCAATGCGGTGTTCAATGTTAATCAAGTAATTCAAAATTTTATCGCGTTCAACAATTGCCTTGTCAGCATTGGGCAACTTCATCGATGTTTTTGTTCCATGAATTTGAGTTGCCTCGGTGCGGCTTTGTGAAAGCCAGTCATCGGCAACTGGAAAAACTTTGAATTTTCCCGGCGAAATTACAGTGCGGGAGAATCCGCTGATTGGCAGAGTTGTGCTTGCGAATTTAATCTTAAGCTCATTAACTTCAACGGTGATGTTTTTCTTTGGAGAGTGCATTTTAAGCAACTTCAAAAATGTCTTGTGCTCCAAAAAGCAAGTGCCGTCCTCAAAAACCATTGCTTCGATTCCGCCCGTTGATTCGTTTGCTTCTACAAACACGCGCGGAGCGCACGCTAAAAGCCGCACCTCCTTGTCTCGCCATTTTTTAGAAGGTGCTTTTCTGCCAATTACTTCGAGCACTTTTACGAACGCTGCGCGTTCAATGGTGAATTTCATAACTGCACATTTGTATCACGAAAGCTGTTCCCGCCAGCGCGCCAGTTGCTTCGCGACTTCTTTTGTGCCCGGTGCGCCGGTCAGGTTTCGTTTCGCCATCGCCGTTTTCAGATTGAACACGCCCAGCGCGTCGCGCCCGAATGTCGGGTTCACATCTTGTAATTCGGCGAGCGTGAGTTGGTTCAGCGGTTTACCGGTTTTTTCCGCCAGCGCCACGACTGCGCCGACGACATGATGCGCCTGGCGAAATGGCATTCCGCGTTTCACCAGATAATCCGCGAGGTCGGTCGCCAGCAACGCCGGGTCGCTCGCGGCGGCGGCACAGGCGGCGCGATTGATTTTTACATTGCGCAACATCGCGGAAAAAATCCGCGTCGAGGCGCGCACGGTGTCGGCGGTGTCGAAGAGGCGTTCCTTGTCCTCCTGCAGATCGCGGTTATAGGTCATCGGCAACCCTTTCAGCAGCGTGAGCAGCGAGATGAGGTTGCCGAAGACGCGGCCGGTCTTGCCGCGCGTGAGTTCGGCGATGTCAGGATTTTTCTTCTGCGGCATGAGCGACGAGCCGGTGGTGTAGGCGTCGGCGATCTTGATGAAATTAAATTCCGCGCCCGCCCAGAGAATCACATCCTCCGCGAGCCGCGACAGATGCACGGCGAGCAGCGCGCCGGCGGCGCAAAATTCGACGGCGAAATCGCGGTCGCTCACGGCGTCCATGGAATTTTGCGAAAGCAAGACTTTAAATTTTTTTACAGAAGATAACGAAGGCAACGAAAATTCTTTGTTCGTTTTGTTTGCTTCTGTTGAAAAAGTTTGCTCTGTGAAACCAAGTAATTTTGCGACCAACTCGCGGTCAATCGGCAAAGTTGTTCCGGCGATCGCGCCGCTGCCGAGCGGGCAGACGTTCACGCGCGAGTGGCAGTCCCAGAGGCGCTCGCAATCGCGTTCGAGCATCTCGACGTAGGCGAGCAAGTGGTGCGCGAGATAAACGGGCTGCGCGCGTTGCAGATGCGTGTAGCCGGGAATCAGCACGTCGGAGTTTTTTTCGCCGAGCGAGACGAGGGCGCGCTGCAAATCGGCAATTTCGCCGAGCAAAGAAATTATTTCATCGCGCAGCCACAAACGAATGTCGAGCGCGACCTGATCATTGCGCGAACGGGCGGTGTGCAATTTCGCGCCGGCGGGAACACGCTTCGTGAGTTCCGCTTCAATGTTCATGTGAACGTCTTCAAGCTCCGGCTTCCACGAAAATTTTCCGGCGGCGATTTCTTTTCCGATTTGGTTCAAGCCTTTGGTGATCGCGCTCAATTCATTTTGTTTCAGCACGCTGATTTTTTTTAGCATTGTGGCGTGGGCCATCGAGCCGAGAATGTCATGCCGCCACAAGCGCCAGTCGAAGGAAATGGATTCGGTGAATTGCGCGACGTCGGCGGCCGGGCCGGATGCGAAACGGCCGCTGCGGGAAACGGGGGATTTTTTATTTTTGCTCACGCCAAGTTTTTAACGCAAAGACGTGAAGACGCCAAGTCGCAAAGAGTCTTCGCTCATATTTTAATCGCCATCGTAATCTTAATCGTCACCGGCGATTGCGATTAAGAGCCGGATTAGGATTTGGATGCACAAAAAAACGCCGTTGCTGTTCGCGCGCGATTGTGAAATGTTTCGCGCGTGAGCGAATTCAAATTTGCGTGTCCGGTTTGCGGCCAACACATGATGTGCGATTCGTCGCAGGCCGGCACGGTGATGGATTGCCCGACGTGCTTCCAAAAAATCATCGCGCCGCAGGCTCCGGCCAGCGATCAAAAACTCATTCTGACCGGCACGCAGTTGACTGATAAAAAAATCCCGGTGCGCAACCTTGAACCGGTGCGTCCGGAAGCAAAAAAATTTCCGACAGCCGCGTTGATTTTACTTGGATTGATTTTAGCGGCGGGCGGCGCGGTTTTTTTTATTTTTCACGATCAAATTTTCAAGAGAAATTCTGAATTAAAAACGCAGGCCGCCAGCGGTTCTACAAATTCACCAAACGCGTCAACCGATGATTCTCAAACGGGAATGGCATTGAATGAGATCAACAATCTGGCTTGGAACAAACCCGCTTTTGCCAGCAGCCAGGAATCCCAACATCCGATGCAACTGGGCAATGATGGAAACAACCAGACGCGTTGGTGCGCGGCGAACGGCGGGGTGCCGCAGTGGTGGAAGGTGGATTTGGGAACGGCGATGACGATCACAAATACGCAAGTGATTTGGGAACGCGGCGGCGTGCATAAATATAAAGTTGAGACATCGGCGGACAACGTGAATTGGACGACGGCCGTCAACGAAACGACCAATGTGAGCGCGGCGAACGTAAGCTCGGATGATTTTTCTGCCAGCGCGCGTTATGTGCGGATCGTTGTGACGGGATTGCCGCGCGGTTCCTGGGCGAGTTTTTTTGAATTTCAAGCGTTTGGTTCCGGCAATGAAATTAATTCAAGCAACCAGTCCGCCACCCAAAATTTGCTCCGTGGAAATTGAACTCATCAACACCGGCAGCGAATTGATGCTCGGTCGCGTTTTGAACACGCACCAACAATGGCTTTGCCGTCGCCTGGCGGATTTGGGTTTGGTGGTCACGCGGCAAGTCGCGGTGGCCGACAGCGGCGAAAAAATTAAAAATGTGGTCGCGGAATCTTTGGCGCGCGCGGATTTAATTATCACGACCGGCGGGCTTGGCCCGACTTCGGACGACATCACGCGCGAACTAATCGCCGAATTAC
>CAXUBD010000004.1:7953-21073 GCA_964249225.1 uncultured Verrucomicrobiota bacterium
CAAAACCAGCCGTGAAACTTTTGTTCCTGAAGGCGCGATCGTATTTTTAAATCAAAATGGAACCGCGCCGGGACTGGCGATTAAAATCGAGTCCAAAGTCCAAAGCCTAAAGCCCAAAGTCCAATGGCTGGTGATGTTGCCGGGGCCGCCGCGCGAGCTGCGCCCGATGTTTGATGAATCAGTCGTGCCACTTTTGAAACGCGAAATTGTCGCGGAAAAATTTGTTTGCCGGACTTTGCGGACGAGCGCAATCGGCGAATCGGTGGTGCAGGAAAAAATCGAAAAAGATTTGCAGCCGCTGGTTTCGCGCGGTTTGGAAATCGGTTATTGCGCGCGGCCGGGCGCGGTGGACGTTCGATTGTCCGCGCGCGGCACGGATGCGAAAAAAATCGTCGCCGGCGGCGAAGCGGTCGTTCAGAAAATTTTGGGCGCAAGTATTTTCGGCTTTGACGATGATGAAATTGAAAATGTGGTCGTCAACCTTTTGACGCAAAAGAAAAAAACGCTGGCGTTGGCGGAATCCTGCACCGGCGGTTTGATCGCCAACCGGATCACGAATGTGCCGGGCGCGTCGGAAATTTTTTTGGGCGGCGTCGTTGGTTACAGCAATACCGCCAAGGAAAAATTTCTGGGCGTGCGCGCGGACGCTTTGAAAAAATTTGGCGCGGTGAGCGAGGCGGTGGCGCGCGAAATGGCGTTGGGCGCGCGGGAAAAATTTGGCGCGGATTTTGGGATCGCGGTCACGGGCATTGCCGGGCCGGGCGGCGGCACGGAAGCGAAACCGGTGGGGACTGTTTTCATCGCGCTGGCGGACGATTTCGGAACGGTGGTCGAGCGCAAGTTGAATTCTTTTGACCGCGCGACGTTCAAGGAAATCACGGCGCAGCAGGCGCTGGAAATGTTGCGGCTGCGGTTGTTTGAAAGTTGACGCGATTTGTCCTTGAGGCTGAAAAGTTTTGGGATAGGCTAGGCGCACAGTTATGGTTTCAACAGTTGATGATTTATTGACGGACGCGAATGATGCCATGGCTGAAGCCGTCGAGACACCGCTCCCGCCGAAACGCCGCGGCAAGCTGCTGATCGTGGACGACGAGGACGGGCCCCGCCAATCGCTGCGCGTGATTTTCAAGGATGAATACGATCTGTTGATGGCCGACGACGGCCCGACGGCGATTGATCTGGTTCAGAAAAATGACATTGACGTTGCCGTTCTCGACATTCGCATGGCCGGCATGTCGGGCATCGAAGTTTTGGAACGTCTCAAATATGTGAACCCCGAGATCGAGGTGATCATGATGACGGCGTTTGAAACGACCGATACGATCCGTCAGGCGCTGCGGCTGCGCGCGTGCGATTACATCAACAAGCCTTTCGACCTCGCCACCATCCGCGCCGCCGTCGCGCAGGCGATGCAACGCCGGATGCTCGAAAGCGAAATCCACAGCAGCGCCGAAAAAGTCCAGCAACTGCTCGTGGAATTGCAGGATCAGCGCGTCGAGGAACAGATCGCCAAAACGCGCGGCGACATTTATGCCAGCATCATCCACGACATCAACGGCCCGCTCACGATCATTTCCGGATTCGTGCAGGTGTTGAACCAGCGGCTCAATCGCAATTCACGGATGGAACTGGAAGATTTGGAATTCATCAAGGACCGTTTGCGCATCATCGGACGGCAGGTGGGAAATTGCGTGGAGATTTCCCGCCGTTACCTTGGTTTTCTGCGCCGGCAGACGGATGAAAACACCCGTGTGAGCGTGAATCAATTGCTGCACGACTTGGAACAGCTCGTGCGCGTGCATCCGAGCCTGACGGAAAATGAATTTCGCGTCGCGCTGCTGGCCGAAGACCTCGGCGTCAAAATCAACGGCACGGATGTGATCCAGATTTTGCTCAACCTCGTGGTCAACGCGTTTCAATGCGCGCAGTTCAGCCATCGCGTCGAGGTCGGCGGCGAAGTGTTGCGCGCGGCGCTGAATCTGGCGGAATTCAAGGACGGCCCGAACGACCGGCTGCTCAACGTCGAGAGCATGGACAACACCGCGCCGCTGGTGAAATTATGGGTGCGCGACACCGGTCCGGGAATTCCGCCCGAAGTGCTGCCGAAAATTTTCCAGCCTTACTTCACCACGAAAGGTCCGCGACAGGGAACCGGTTTGGGATTGAACATCGTCCAGCGGCTTATCAAGGAAGGCAGCGGCGCGCTGCATTGTCACACGCAAACCGGCGAAGGCACGACCTTCACGATTTATCTGCCCGGCGCGAATCTGGCGAAGTGAAATTTGTTTTTTACCGCCAGAAAAATTTGGTGAGCAACGCGCCTAGAATACAAGTCAGTGCTCCGATAACAATGCCAAGTGTTGTGTGCCGGAGAAAAACCTGTGTGATGTGTCTTCTGCCAAGATCGATGACGCATCCACTCCATGAAAGCATACCAAATAAATCCAATCACCAAAAGACCCAAAGATATTAAGCCCTTTTCTGTCATGGCATCAAGCGAACGCCAGCCGTCCGCCGGGTTCAGGAACGGACCAACCGGCTTCGGTCGCGGTTTTCAAGTAGGCATCAATAATTTCTTCCGCGTTGCGCAACGCCTCGACGCGCGTTGCGCCGTCGATGATGAGCTTCGGCAGTTCCGGCACTTCGGCCAGAAAGCAATTATCCTGCTCGCTCCAATAAACGACGATTTCGTACTTCGAGTTCATAACAATCCGTTCGCCTGCAAAATTTTTCGCGCTTGCCGAACCTGATAAGATTTCGCACGGCCATTCTGCGGTTGCGAGTTGATAATGTCCCGCAAACCAGCGCGCCTGAAGAAATGATGGCTGCCCGAAATTCTCATTTCAAACCCCAAGCCGCTGTAACAATCCGCAAAGCTCACCAAAATCCCAACTGTTGTCGCGCTGAAAATCCCGCAACCGTTCCAGCAATTTTTCTTCGCGGCTCATTTGCCCGTTTCCAAAATTTAATTCCCCAAATATTCCCTCGGATCAACAATCTTCCCCGCAATCGCGCTCGCGGCCACGGTCATCGGCGACGCCAGGAAAACTTTCGATTCCTTGTCGCCCATGCGGCCGGGGAAATTCCGGTTCGTCGCGCTGATGCAATTGATGCCCGCCTTGTTGATGCGGCCAAACGTGTCCACCGGCCCGCCGAGGCACGCGGCGCAGCCGGCGTTCTCGGTCATCTGCACGCCCGCGCCCACGAGGATTTGCCAGACGGTTTCGTTGCCCCAATACGTCGTCTGCAAATCGCGCACGATCTCCGGCGTCGCCGGCACGCCGAACGTGTCAATCGTCACGCGCCGCCCGCGCAAGATGCGCGCGAACTCCACGAAATCACTCGTCTTGCCGCCGGTGCAACTGCCGACGTAGGCGCGGTCCAATTTTGTGTCGCCCATGTCCTTCGCTTTTTTGCGCTGGCCGGGATCGGGATGGCACGCGACGGTCGGTTCGAGCTTGCTCAAGTCAACGACCATCTCGTAAACGAATTTTTCATCGCGATCGCGTTCGACGGGCGTGTAATTGCGTTTCGTTCCGTTCGTTTGCGTGCGCGCGTCCACGTATTCCTGCGTGCGCGAATCGAATTCAAAAACGCCATTTTTTCCGCCCGCTTCAATCGCCATGTTCGCAATGGTCATGCGGTCGTCAATTGAAAGCGATTTCACGCCTTCGCCATCGAACTGCATCGCGCGATACGTCGCGCCGTCGAAACCGATTTCGCCGATGCAATGCAGGATGACATCCTTCGCCATCACGCCCGGCTGCAATTTTCCTTCGAGCCGGAAGTGCATCGTCTCGGGAACTTTCAAAAGTAATTTTCCCGTGCCCATCACGAAGCCTGCATCAGTATTTCCAATTCCAGTTGCAAACAAATTGAACGCGCCCGCCATGCAGGTGTGCGAATCCGTGCCGAAAAGAATCTCACCGGGACGCGTGTGGCCTTTTTGCGGCAACGCCGTGTGGCAGACGCCCGCGTAACGCGAGCCGTATTGCTTGTTCAACATTCCCTTGCTCGCGTCGAAATGCCAGTGGCCGTTCGGGTCGTCAATCACGTCGTAAAAATATGGGATGTCCTGCTCCTTCACGAAATCGCGGAGAATGTCCACATTTCGGTTCGACTTCGAGTCGGCGGTGAAAATGTAATGGTCGGGGATGATGACGATTTTATTTTTGTCCCAGACTTTCGCCGTCTTGCCGAACTCGCGCTTGAAGACGCCGATGGTGCCCGGCCCGCAGACATCGTGCGTCATTAGCACGTCGGCGTTGACCCAGATGTTGTCGCCGGCCTGCACGCTCGTTTTGCCCGACGCGCGCGCGAGTAATTTTTCCGTCAAAGTCATAGTCTTAAGAGAATAGCCGATGAACTGGCTGACTTCAACTGAACAAACGCGGAGACAGGATTAACCGGATTGACAGGATTCAATCCTGCATAATTTTGTTAATCCTGTCTGAAAATCATTTTAATTTCTGTTCACTGCGGCAGACTTAATTCTTGTGACTCCGTCCGAAACATTTTCACAATTGCTCCGCGCCGATGCACCCGTGCTGTCGCTCGCGCCGATGCAGGACGTGACGACGCTCGAATTCATGCGCGTCGTCGCGCGCTACGGCGGGCCGGAGGTTTATTGGACGGAATTTTTCCGCGTCCACGCCGTCTCGCATCTGGAAAAATGGATCCTCAAATCCATCACGGAAAATCCGACCGGCAAACCCATCCTCGCGCAACTCATCGGCAACGACATTCCGACGCTCGTGCGCGCGGCGAAGGAGTTGCAACATTATCCCGTCGCCGCGATTGACCTGAACCTCGGCTGTCCCGCGCCGATCGTTTATCGCAAATGCGCGGGCGGCGGACTCTTGCGCGAGCCGCAGAAGATTGACGCCATCCTCGGTGCGCTGCGCGACGCGGTGATGATTCCGTTCACGGTGAAAACGCGGCTCGGTTTTGAATCGTCGGAAGAATTTGACGCGCTGCTTAAAGTTTTTGCGAAACATCCGATTGATCTGCTCACCGTCCACGCGCGCACGGTCAAGCAAATGTATCGGCCCGGCGTGCGCTACGATTTGATCGCGCAGGCGGCGCGCGAATTGCGCTGTCCGGTTTTTGCGAATGGCAATGTCCACAGCGCGGCACAAGCGCAAAGAATTATTTCCGAAACCGGCGTTCGCGGATTGATGATCGGGCGCGGTGCGATCCGCAATCCGTGGCTGTTCGACCAAATCCGCGCGCAGTTTCGTGGTGAAAAAATAAAATTGCCGACCGGCCGCGACATGCTGGCTTACATCCGCGAATTGTGGGAAAACGAAATCACGCCCGGCGTGAAGGAATCGTCGCAGGTGATGCGGATGAAAAAATTCATGAACTTCATCGGCGACGGCGTGGGCGAAAAATTCCTGCACGAAATCCGCCGCGTGGCGACGACGGCGGATTTTTTCCGCGTCTGCGAAAATTATCTGGCTCACGATGCGCCGATGACGCTTGAGCCAATTGCAGCTTCGGAGACGGCTTTGGATTTGCCTGCCGCGTTTTGAGATTTTGCTTGTTTAGCGCGATTGACGCGGCCTTGGCAATCTTGGAAAATGCCGGAAATGGCTTTGCTGCCGAAATCCAAATTATGGCGAACAATAATCGTCTTGGGCTGCTTTGTTTTGCTGGTTGCTATTTTCTATGCCGAAGAAAACTGGCGCGGCAAACACGCGTGGGAAAATTGCAAACGCGAACTTGAAGTAAAGGGTGAAATTTTGGATTGGGATAAATTTATTCCGCCGCCCGTGTTGGATGAAGAAAATATTTTCAAATCGCCGAAAATACAGGAATGGTTTGCCAGGTCCAAGGCTGGTGAAAATCCGACCAACGAACTTGTTCTCCAGTTGAACAGCATTTTATCTGAAAGCAATTCCATCATCATAGCTGACCTAACCGTTGAACCACCGTCAACTAATCAAATTTCTGAAGGAGACATCAACTTACGATACAGTTCGTTTGGACCGGCGGTTTTCCTTTCAGTTCCATTTGAAACGAATATGTCATCTCCGAATTATAAAATTCCGCTTATTCAGTTTGAAGATGTTCCAATTACAATCGGCATTGAAAATCTCGCGCGGCAAGCAAAGATTAATTATTCGCTCGATCCTAAAATCGGCTATGGTCAGCCTGATGCGAATGGACAAATCAAAGTCGAACCCATAGTTTCGCTTCGTTGGGAAAATATTACCGCAGGACAGGCGCTTTTAGCGTTGCTCAATCAATATAATCTTCAATTAGTTGAAGATTCAAAATCAAATGCCAACATTACAATAAAAAATCCAGATGCTTCGCAAATTTTTATTTCTTCAGATGTTAAAATAAAAGAACTATTTCAAAATGTCATAGGCACGAACGCGATTGGCTCACAAGGAGTGGTGTTTCTTGTAAAATCACCTGAAATCAAGCCGCTGCATATAGTCTTGCAATCTGAAACCATGCCCGACGACAAAGAACTTGTTGCATTATTTACACAATTTTTTCCGAACAACGCAGCTAAAACTGATTCGCTCCACATTCAAATTGGAGCAGTCGGCTCAAATTCGTTTCAAATTATTCTGAATGTTTTTTCGGCAACAGACTATTTAGCCCAAAGCGATCCATTTGAATCTGATTTTGATAAAATTCGCGAAGCTCTCAAACGTCCGTATGCAAGAATGGATGGCGATTATAGCAATCCAATTGCAATACCAATTCCAAATTACGTTGCTGTTCGTGTCTTTATTCAAACTCTTGCACAGCGAGCACAATGTTATCTGCTGATTGGTCAGCCAGAAAAAGCTTTGGATGAATTAATGTTAGTCAATGATTCCCGTCGTTTGTTCGAAAGTGAGCCAAATGGGAAACCGATGACTCTGGTTGCTGCTTTGATAAATGTAGCTGTAGTCGGAATCTACGCCGACGTAGTCAATCAAGGTCTAAAAGAACATTTATTTCAAGAAGCGCAACTTTCCGGATTGGAAAAACAATTGCAGCAAATCAATTTATTTCCATTTATGGCGGACGCCTTTCGGGAAGATCGAGCGATGTTTTATTATGCGGTAAAGCATAAGATGGTTGGGAAAGACTCATCAAAAAAAGCGGAAAATTTGCATTACAATAATTTAACAGCCACCAGTAGGTGGCAACAGCAATTGATTGAAGGTCTTGGCCGCTCGCAACATTTTATTCAACCTAGTAAAATTCTGGAAGATCCAGAAAACTCCGAGGCCATTGATCGTTTTGTGTTGCCGAGTTATTCCAAAGCATTACAGGTATTTGTTTACAATCAAAATCTTGCTAACGAGGCGCAAATTGCCTGCGCGCTGGAAGGTTATCATCTGGCGCATGGCGAATATCCTGAAACGCTTGATGCGCTCACGCCGCAATTCATCGAAACAATTCCGCGAGACATCATCGGCGGCCAGGCGCTGCACTATCGCCGCACGGACGATGGAAAATTCTTGCTCTATTCGGTCGGCTGGAATGAAACCGATGACGGCGGTTTGCCCGGAACATTGTCTGATGTAAAAAATGGCGATTGGGTTTGGAAAAATTAAAACCTCGTTCACTTCACCTTCACCCGGAACTCGCTCGCGCCCGTCATTTTTTCCAGATCGCCGCCGTAAAATTTTTCACGGAATTCCTCCGTTTCAAGCAGGTGCTGGGACAAATCTTTTTTGTCGCGCTGGATGATGAATTTCAGTTCGTCCAGATCGTCCGACCAGCGGAAGCCGTTGAAAAATTCCGCGCCGGTGAACTGCGTCTTGTAGAGCGCGTTGTCCGAATAGCATGTGCCGAGATAAAGATTTTTCACGCCTCGCTGCGAAAATAATTCCACGGCGCTCGTCATCATGAACATGCCGAGGTTGCGCGCGTAATAATTCAGGTCGTAAAACGCGTAATAGTAAAACGCGAGCGACTTGCCTTCCAGATAAATGGTCGCGACGCCGATTTCTTTTTCCGTTTCCAAATCCGTGAACACGAGCAGGTGCGAGATGATGGGCGAGGCGAACAGCGCGTCGAGCCGCTCGAAGGTCATCACGTCCTTGCCGAACTTGATGTCGGCGTAGGTCTTGAAAAACTGGCGGCGTTCCGGCGTGTAATCGAACTTATCGCGCGGCACGAGCTTCACGTCAATGCCCGCGCCCTTGCGCAAAATCCGGCGGTTCTCGGACGACGGCTTGAACTTCGCGAGGTTCAAGCGCACTTGTCGGCACAAATAAAAACGGTCCAGATTGCGCGACGACGGCAGGAAACCGGCGTTGAAAATGTCTGCCGGCGTTTCGCCCGTTTCGGGAAACGCCCAGACCGCATACGGAAACTGGTAATGCTCGTAGTCGGAATTTTGTTCGGAGAAAAGGAGTTTCATTTTAATCAACCACGAATGGACACCAATGAACACGAATCATGCTGGCGCAGTTTCGGTTCGTGTCAATTCGTGTTTATTCGTGGTTGAATGGTTCACGGATTTTCTCCGCAGCCGCAGCCGCCAGCTTGTCAGCACGTCGTAAGTCACGGAATTTTTCAGCTTCGCGATGTCGCGCACGGTAATTTCTTCGCCGCCTTGTTTGCCCATCAGCACGGCTTCGTCCCACATTTGCGCCTGCGGAATGTCCGTGATGTCCACCATCAGCGCATCCATCGCGATGCCGCCGAGCAGCGGCGCGCGCCGGCCGTGGATGAGCGCGCAGCCTTCGTTGCGCACGCGCGGAAAACCGTCGCCGTAACCGATCGGCAGAATCGCGATGCGTCGTTCGCTCGTCGCCGTGTAACGCATCCCGTAGCCGACAACTTCGCCGGGTTTTAGTTTCTGGATCGCCGCGATCTTCGCTTTCACGGACATCACCGGCTCGATGCCCGGAATTTTCCGGCAGACCAGCGACGGGAAAACGCCGTAAAGCAAAATGCCCACGCGCACCATGTCCAGATGCGCGTGGGACAAATCGAGAAAACCGCCGCTGTTGCAAGTGTGCCGCAGCTTCACGGAAATTTTCCGCTCTTCCAATGCGGTCAAAATTTCTTGGAAGCGGGAAAATTGGAGATTCGCAAAAGTTTTTTCCGTTTCATCCGATTGCGAGAAATGCGTCATCACGCCTTCGAGCAGCAGCGATTTCTCCGCGACAATTTTTTCAATCAGCGGCAGCGCCTCGTCCCAGCGCACGCCGTAACGGCTCATGCCGGTGTGGATTTTGACGTGAACCGGAACTTGCTTGCCAAACCTCGCTGAAATTTTCGCGAGCGCGCGAACGTTGTGGATTTCGTTCACACACACGGTCAAGTCATGTGCCACGCACCATTCGAGTTCGGCCTCCTGCCGTTCGCCGAGCAAAAGCAGAGGCGCTTTGATTCCGGCGTCGCGCAGCGTCATCGCCTCTTCAAGCGTGCTCAAACCAAAACCCCACGCGCCTTCCTCGACCGCGACGCGCGCCACATCGAGCGCACCGTGGCCGTAAGCCTCGTCCTTCACGACGGCCATCAATTGCACGTTCTTCGGCAAATCGCCGCGAATCAATTGTAGATTGCGGCGCAATTTGCCGAGGTCAATCTCGGTCCAAGCCGGTCGCTGCGGAAAATTTTCGGGACTCAAATTCATTGGCAAAGAAATTTAACCACGGATATACACGGATGCACACAGATTTTCAAAACCCGTCCAAATTGGATTGGAATTATTCGTGTCCATCCGTGTCCATCCGTGGTTGAAAATCAAACCGTTCCCGGTGGCCACAAGCTTTGGCCGACATCCGTGCGGAAATAGCTGCCGACGACGCGGATTTTGCGGATGTTCGCGTAGGCTTTCGCAATCGCTGCGTCCAGTTTCGGCGCGAGCGCGATCACGTCCGCGATGCGATGGCCGGTGGAAAATAATTTCCCGTCCACGCCGCGCGCGACTTCGTTCCACCACACGTCGCAATCAAATTTGCTATCCACTTCCAGCGGTAGTTGCGGCCCGCGCACCTGCGTGAACGGATAGCCGTAACCTGCCAGCGTGAGTGAACAGCCGAAGTTCAGTTTTTCGTTGAACTGCAATTTTAATTTTTCATTCCGCGCCGTTGCTAAAACAATTTCCGCAGGATTTTTCAGCATTCGCAAAATCATCGGGCCGGACGTGACGCCGATGCGGATGTTGTATTCGATGACGTGCCATTTGTTAGCCTTTGACTTTTTTACAGAAGATAACTAAGACAACGAAGATCCTTTGTTTTGTTTGTTCGCTTCTGTTGGTTTTCCCACTTTAATCGCCGTCACTTGAATCGGGCCGTGATAATTCACTTTGCGAAACCACGGCAGCAACGGATGCAACAACTCGCGCGCCAGACCATACTTGTCATTTTCATCGCGCTCGACAATTCCGCCAAGCGGCGCGCCGGCGACGATGCCGAGATTTCCGTTGAACGCATATTTGTATTCCTGATTCGTGACGAGCGAATAAATCTCGCCGCCGCTGACGAGCGCGATATGCCCGGCCTCGGCGCGTCCGAGATATTCCTGTAAGAAAACTCCCTCGGCATAATTGATATGCCGCAGCCACGCGCGCGTGTCCGCAACCCTCTCGCACAAAATCGTGTGAATCGGACTCGTCGGCGAGCAGAGCGGATTCTTGATGACGAACGGCTGCGGATTTTCGGCGAGAATTTTTTCCGCTTCGATGCGGTTTGACGCGACGAATGATTTTGGAAACGGAATTTTGAACTTCACGCACAGCTCGCGCGCAAAATCGCGTTCACGCTCAATCCGCATTGCTTCGCCGGTCGGCGAAAAAATTCCGACGCCGGATTTAATCAAATCTTTCGCCCACGACTGTGTCGCCCAATCAATGGACTGCGGAATGACGACGTCAATTTTATTTTCGCGAATCAGCGGAAGCGGACTTGGAAACGCGTCGCGCAAAAACGTTTTAGCGACGAGCGTTGGCGGAAAGTGTCCGTAATTGCGTGTGAGATAAGTCGAAACGTTTGCGTCTGCGTCCGCCAGCGTTTGCCCGATGCTGTGCGCGAACGAGCCGACGCCGAGAATCATCACGTTGGCGGCGGATTTTTGAACTGGAGTTTTGCGCGGCATTTTTACACGCGAATTGTTTCGCAAATTTGCTCGTGGCGCAACGCCAAGTAATTCACCGTCTCGACTTCCGATCCGCACGCGGGCAAAATGTTTTTCATGGCAGATGAAATTTTCCGAAGGATGGAAAAACTGGAATCGCACGTCGCGCATCTCGAACATCAGGTCGAGCAATTGAACGACGTGGTGACCGGGCAGGACAAATTGCTCGAACGCTTGAAGAAGGAAGTCCAGCGGCAATCCTCCGCGATGGAGACGATTGAACTGGAACGCATCAAGGCGAACAATCCCAAGCCGCCGCATCATTGACGTTCAAGGTCAGCGCGCCGCCGGGCGTTCCTTCAACGTGCCGACCAGTTCCAACACATAACCCGCCAGCACCAGCAAGATGCCAAAACTGACGTAACGAATTGCGTCCGACAAAACGTAAACCAGAAGAATTGCGCCGATGCCAAGTGCGGCGAGAATTATTTTTTTCTGCAAGGCCGCCTCCAGCGTGGTGGCAAAAAATGGCTGCACGGCGGCTCCGATGCCAAGCAGCAAAATCCACCAACCCAATCCATGACCAATATCGCCGCCGCTGACACGGACGGTGGAATTGATCTGCGGAAAATTCATCGGCACGTTTTCATTCATCGGCATATTCGGCATTTGCTGGTTCATGTTTTGCTGCATCTGGGAAAACACCCGGTTCATCTCTTCACCAGTGTTAATCGAAAACCACGGCAGGAAAAATCCGACGAGCAGCAAGGCCGCGCCAAGCAGGACCATTTTGCGTTGCGGATTGATTTCGGCGGCGGGTTTTGGCGGTGGTGACGCGCTGTGGCCGAGCGCGTTCAAAAGTTCGGCGCTTTCCACGGCGGAAATTTTTCCGGCTTCGAGCAGTTGCAAAACTTTTTCCCGCTCGTTGGACAAATCTTCGGTCGGATAAACCGGCGCGGGCTGGGTTTGGTGCGAAGCCATGTTGAGCAATGGATAGGCCAGCAACAATCCAAACGTGAGTGCCATTGTAGCAAAAGGCGAAAATCCAGAAACTGCCCAGACACAAATTGGAATTAATACTGCACAGATTATATTTCCCACGCTCAACCACGCGCGCACGCCGTCAATGCCCGGAAGTTTTTCCGCCTCGGTCAAATGGCCGCCAATCCACTTGCGGTAAAGCCGTGTGGCAAATGGAACTGCCAAAAGTAAAAGCAACGCGGCGCAAAATGTTTGATAAACAGGTTGTCCCTCTATTCTGGTTGATCCGCGTTCATGCCGCATCAGCCAATCACTCATCGGACTTGCCACCATAACTATTGTCACAACAACTGTCAGCAGCCAGAGCAAAGCTGATTGTCCGCGCGTCAGTCCGGTGTAACGGCGATAGATTGTAGTGCTGATCAAAGTTCCCACCACGGCCAACGTGGCGACGAGCAAGGCCGGAATCCAAAATGAAGTCAATGTTTCGTTCATAATTTTCTCTCTTTCAATAGTTGGGTTGCTTCCTGCACGTTGATTTCACCGCGTTCGAGCTGTTCCAAAATCTGCGAGCGTTTGACCGGCGTGGACGTGTTGCCGAGCAGTCCGTTCACGAGGTCGAGCCGCTTGCAAACCGTCGGGTAGGAAATGCCCAGTTCCTTTTCCACGTCGCGAATCGTCCCCTGGCAGCGCAGGAACACCAGAACAAATTCCTGCAAGTCCGGCGGCAGACGGAAGAACAGCGGAATCTCCAGTTGCGAATCAATCTGCGTGTTGCAGCCGTGACAGGAA
Organism: uncultured Verrucomicrobiota bacterium; assembly: GCA_964249225.1. Taxonomy (GTDB): domain Bacteria; phylum Verrucomicrobiota; class Verrucomicrobiia; order Limisphaerales; family UBA11358; genus UBA11358. The sequence continues at coordinate 20,773 of CAXUBD010000004.1, forward strand.
AGCCGCGTGATGCCAAGCTGGTCGCCGCAAAACGGACAGCGCGTGATGAGCTTTTTCAGGTTGTTTCCGGGCTTCGCCATTGATTTAATCAAGTTTTATATTAAATAATTCAATATGTCAATTGATTTATTCAATTAAAACGTAGCGGCTGCTCGGCAGAGAGCCGCTTAATTCTGCTTAAAAATTGCGGCGGTCTGCCGACGCGCCGCTACGAGAAGTTCAAGTCTCCGCGTCTCGACTTCGCGCTCATTTCGGTTAAACTGTTTCCGTGAGTTTTGTCGTTGAATTTAATTCGTTGCCG
>CAXUBD010000004.1:21083-26375 GCA_964249225.1 uncultured Verrucomicrobiota bacterium
AGCCGCGAGTCGTTGACGCTACCGAACCGAAGCGCCGCGCACGGCGGGCCATGAGCAGCACGAGTGCTCCCGAAACCAGAACTACACTCGAAGGCTCGGGAGTCGCATTCGTTGCCGCTGCCGTCGCTTGTGAAACGTTCGCTTGACGCGAATGCAAATGCCGTTCGCGAGAGTCTGGCCAAAAAAAATTTGTCGTTAAATGATTTCGCAAATTTAATTTCGCCGACAGCTTCGGAATTGTTGGAACAAATTTCCGTTCGCTCGCAGCAATTGACACAGCAACGCTTTGGCAAAGTCATCCGCCTCTTCGCGCCGCTTTACGTTTCCAACGAGTGCATCAACAATTGTTCCTACTGCGGCTTCTCGCGCGACAATGCGATTTTGCGCGTGACGCTTTCGATTGACGAAGTTTTGCGCGAGGCGCGGGAATTGAAACAGCAAGGTTTCCGCAACATCCTGCTCGTCGCGGGCGAGCATCCGAAATTTGTCTCGAACCATTATCTGCGCGATTGCGTCGCGGCGTTGCACGCGGAAATTCCCAGTGTGTCGCTCGAAGTCGGGCCGATGGAAACGGACGAATACAAACCGATCGTCGCGGCGGGCGCAGACGGACTCGTCGTTTATCAGGAAACTTACGACCGCGCGATTTACGATAAAATGCACACCGCCGGGCCGAAGAAAAATTTTGACTGGCGGCTCGAAACTGCCGAACGCGCTTACACCGCCGGTTTTCGACGACTCGGAATCGGCGCGTTGTTCGGTCTGGCGGACTGGCGTCACGAGGCGATTTGCGTCGCGGCGCACGCGGATTTTTTATTGCGCCATTGCTGGAAGGCGCAGGTGACGATCTCGCTGCCGCGTTTGCGTCCGTGCGCGGGCGAATTCCAGCCGCTCACGCACCTGGCCGACCGCGAACTGGTGCAGCTCGTGTGTGCGCTCCGGCTGATGTTTCCCGACGCCGGCCTCGTGCTCTCGACGCGCGAACCGGCAAAATTGCGCGACGGGCTGATCCCGCTCGGCATCACGCTCATCAGCGCGGGCAGCCACACCGAACCGGGCGGTTACACCGGCGCGGGCCGGGAAAAAATCCATCACACCGAGCGCGGACGGATCGTGGAACTCGCGTCCGGCGCGAGCGAATGGGCGGCGACGAACGGCCACGCGACGAACGCGACCGGCCAGTTTGAGATCGCCGACGGCCGTTCGCCGGGCGAAGTGGCGGAATTGATCCGCAAACTCGGCTACGAACCGGTGTGGAAAGATTGGGACGCGGTGTTGACTGTGTGAAAGGAAATTTATGAAACGAATTGTAACGTGGTTAATTGTTTTTTTATTTGCGTTAGTTGTCGTAGCAACACTTTTGCCTTTTTTTGCTAAAACAAAAGGTGGACCGAAAGATGCGGCAATACATTATGCACACCATGATGTCGCCGCCTTGGCCAATGCATTTAAGATTTTCAATGGATATAGCCAAACCAATGACACAATTCATATTTCAACTAATGATTTGTATTTTTCATGTGGCTTTGAATTTGCAACAGGATTGACTACAAATCTTTTTTTCGACCCAAGAAATTCTCAAGGAGAACTCTTGGATGTATGGCAAACACCATATCAAATCAAAATTTTAGCGCAGACAAATTTTATTGTTCGTTCGGCTGGCCCGAATAAAAATTTCGGCGACGCGGACGACATCATTTTCAATAGCGTCTCAAACGATTTTGTGAAGCCATGAATCCGTTTGTCACCGCCAACGGAAAGCCGGTCGCGGCGCAACTGCCGTGCTCGCTGGAGGAATTTCTGGTCGCGCGAAAACTTTTGCCGCGCAGCGTCGTCGTGGAGCACAACGGCGAGGCCGTCGCGCCGTCGGAATTTTCGCGGCGGCAATTGAACGCGGGCGACAAGCTGGAGATCGTAAAAATCGTCGCCGGCGGGTGAATCAGACAGAATTAACAGAATTAACAGAATTTCTGAAAACTGGATTTCGAATAATTCTGTAAATTTTGTTAATTCTGTCTCCAAATCCGGCGGACTAAAGTTTAAGCTGCGGAAAATTTATGGACTGGCTCACGAATCTCACCTGGCATCATGGAAAATTCATCGGCATTGACTGGAGCGTCTGGAAGGTTGTCGGCTGGCTGGGCAACGCGATCTTTTCGTCGCGCTTCATCGTGCAATGGTATGTGACGGAAAAAAAGAAGCGGGTCGTGGTGCCGCAGGCGTTCTGGTGGTTGAGCCTGACGGGTTCGCTGATTTTTCTTTTCTACTCGATCCATCAGCGGGATTCGGTTTTTATTTTTGCATATGCGTTCACGTGGTTTCCCTACATCCGAAACCTGATGATCCATCGCCGCAACCAGGCGGCGCGAAGGATTTGCCCGGGCTGCGGGCAAAAAAATCCGCCGCAGTCGAATTTTTGTCCGAACTGCGGCGGGAAGCTGGCGGCGTAAAAATTATCTTTTCGGCGCGGGCTGGATGCCGTTAGGACCGATGCCGTATTTGGTCAGAAGCGGGGCGATCTCGGGATGCGCTTTCGCGTAAACGGCGAGCTGGTTGGCCAGGGAGATCATCGTGGCTTCACCTTGGTTGACGGTGACGATGAGTTGTTTCTCGGAGGCGACGTCTTTTCCGATGATGCTGGCCTGGCGGTAAAGATAAACCGTGAGCGTGCCGCTGACGACCACGAGCGCGAGCAACAGGGCGAACACCTGGCGTTGCAACGCGGCGACCTGATCGGACAAATTGTTGGTTTCGTTCATGGCGGTTAAATCAGTGGGCGGCGGGTTTGGCTTGAAGCGACTGGAGCATACTGGCGATTTGCGGGCTTTTGGCCTGCGCGTTGTAGGCGCTGACGTCGTTGACAAAGGATTGCATCATCATGAGCTTGGCGTTGGCCTGGATCGCGACGGGGTTGAGTGCGCGGAATTCACGGGTGCGCTGGATGGTCCACAACGCAAAAAAAACGCCGCTGATCACCAGCACGGCGAGCACGAAGTTCAAGACGGTGTTGGTCGTTTCACTTTTCATAAATAGTCCGCTGACTGTATCGCATCGGCGGCGAATGTCCACTGTGATTTTACGCAAATTCCACGACGACGAAAAAACGCGCGCAGCGAAAATGCTATTTCTTCTTCGCCCCGCTGCGGTTAAATTCGCACGATGAAAATCAACTTCTTTGGCGCGGCGCGCACCACGACCGGCTCGATGTATCTTATCGAGGTCAACGGCAAAAAACTTTTGCTCGAATGTGGATTGTTTCAAGGCCATCGCCAGGAATCGGAGGCGCTCAACCGAAATTTTCCGTTCGATCCGAAAATCGTTGACGCCGTCGTCTTGAGCCATTCGCATTTGGATCACGCAGGCAAATTGCCGGCGCTCTGCAAAACTTACGATGGCCCGATCCATTGCACGTCCGCCACAAAAGATTTGTGCGGCATCATGCTTTTGGATTCGGCGCACATTCAGGAGCAGGACGCGATTTTCGTCTCCAAAGTCCGCGCGCGAAAACATCAGCCGCCGGTCGAGCCGTTTTACACGACGCCCGACGCGCAAAAATGCGTGCAGCAACTAGTCGCGCATGAATATGAAAAAACTTTTTCGCCGGTCGCGGGCGTGAACGTCACTTTTCGCGACGCCGGGCACATCCTCGGTTCGGCGCAGGTGATTTTAGACGTTCAGGAAAATGGCAAAAAATTCCGCTGGCTATTCACCGGCGACATCGGGCGTGGCGGCGATGAATTATTGCGCGACCCGATTCCCGTCGAGAACGTGGATTATCTCCAGATTGAATCCACTTACGCCGCGCGCGTCCACGAAGAACGCCCGGATGCGGATGACTTGGTCAGCAAATACGTCGGCGAAACGCTCGCGCAACGCGGCAAAATTATCATCCCCGCATTTTCCGTCGGGCGCACGCAGCAAATCGTTTACGTGCTGCACGAACTCACTTGCGCCGGAAAACTTCCGCGCGTCCCGATTTTCGTGGACAGCCCGTTGAGCGTGAACGCAACGGCCATTTACAAAAAGCATCCCGAATGTCTGCGCCCGACGATTTACGACACGCTGTGCAACAACGAAGACCCGTTCGGCATGAACAACCTCACTTACATCGCGAGCGCCGAGGATTCAAAAAAATTAAACGACCGGCACGAACCGATGATTATCATCAGCGCGTCCGGCATGTGCGAAGGCGGACGCATCCGGCACCATCTGAAAAACAATCTCGGCGACACGAAAAATCTGATTCTCTTCATCGGCTACTGCGCCGAAGGCACGCTCGGCAATCAAATCGTCGCGGGCAAAACGCCCGTGAACATTTTTGGCGAACCTTACAGCGTGCGCGCGAAAATCGTTTCACTCGACACCTATTCCGGCCACGCGGACAAAAATGAATTGAAACGCTACGTCGAAAAACTTTCCGGTGATATCAAGAAAATCGTCTGCATCCACGGCGAAGAGACGCAATGCCTCGCCCACGCCGAGACCTTGCGCGCGATGAAACCAAAAGCCGAAGTCATTGTGCCGGCATACAAGCAGACGGTGGAAATTTGATGGCCGAAAGACAGCCTATCTTTTTTGGTTGGTTGCCCGGCGAACAGCAACATAACTTTTTGTCAGTCCAAAAAATTTCTCTTTCATAATCTCACAATCGGGGAACAGCGCCTTCATTTCGGACTCGTTCAATAATCTTATCTCATTCACATATTCAAAAGCCGCCTGCTTGCTTGGGTGTGTAATCCATCCCCACACCGTAAAATATCGGGCCAGCGAAATTTGCATTTGTTTTGGGAACCAATGAATAAATGGGGTTAGGAAGTGCGGTTCGAGAAAAAAACATTTCGCCGGGGTTTGAATCCACAAGTCCCTGCCAACCCTTCGCACCTCTTGGGCAAACTTCTGCTGCTGCGAATACGTTCCCAAATGTTCTATGACACTGTTGGAAAACACCACGTCGAACTGCTGGTCTTCATACCGCATGCAGGTTGCGTCGCCTTGCACCAGAGTATAGCGATCTTTATATTCATTTTCCAACCCGGGCAAAATATGGAGGTTCAGAATCGTGACCGGCGACGAAATCTTGGAATCCCGCCAGCACCACGGATACCCGCCGACATCCAATATGCGAGTTTCCTTTGCGGGCTGCATTCGATCGCAGAACAATGCCATTCTTTTCCTGCGAAAGTAAGGCGATATAAAGGCGAAAATGGAATGAACATTCATTGGCAATAAAATTCAATCCCGGAAATTCACAAACTGCACGGCCACGGGAAATACATGTGCGCGAACGGCAGC
>CAXUBD010000005.1:0-1017 GCA_964249225.1 uncultured Verrucomicrobiota bacterium
GGCAAGTAGAAGCCCAATGCCGCCAAAATCCGTAGGGCCGGCGAATACCAGTCCCGCGCCGACAAAAGCCGACAGGCCAAAAAATCCGCGATGCACGAACCAGCCGAGCAACACGCCAATCAACACCAGCGATCCAGCTATGATTCGCACTTGCCGTTCGAGGCTGATGATTTTGACGGAACTGCGCGTCACCGGCAGATTCGCTTCAATCCATGCGAGCGTTCCACCTTCGACGACGACAGGTTGCGTGAAACCTTCACGCGAAAATTTTTCCGCCGCCTTCGTCGCGCGCTGGCCGCTGCGGCAAAGTAAATAAACCGGCTGGTCTTTTTGAAGTTGCAACGAGTTTGGCTTCAATTCATCCAACGGAACGCTGCGCGCGTGCGGAACATGAACTTCCGCGAACTCCACCGGCGTCCGCACGTCAATGACCGGTGATGACGGCTGCGCCGCGAGAATTGTTTGCAGTTCAACGGGTGAAATTGTTTTCATGGCCGAAAATTATCACATCAACTCCGCTTCAACGAACGCAACGCCAGCACCAGAGCGTCCACTTCTTCGCGCGTGTTGTAAAATGCGAGCGACGGGCGGACGCTGCTTTCCAGACCGAAATGGCGGATGGCCGGCAACGCGCAATGATGCCCGGCGCGGACAGCGATGCCGTTTTTGTCGAGATGCCGCGCGACGCTTTCGTTCGGCACGCCGGGAATCACGAACGACAAAACGCTTGCCTTGTTGAACGCCGTGCCAATGGGCCGGAGACCCGGAATGGTCGAGAGAGCCTGCGTCGCGTATTCGAGCAGCGCGTGTTCGTAGGCGGCGATTCCTGGAATCCCGACCTTGAACAAATAATCAATCGCCGCACCCATGCCGACGACGCCGGCGATGTCCGGTGTGCCGGCCTCGAATTTTTCCGGCGCGTGCTGATAAATATTTTTTTCAAAGCGAACGTCCTTGATCATGTGGCCGCCGCCCTGCCACGGCGGCATGGCTTCGAGCAACGGCGCTTTGCCGTAG
>CAXUBD010000005.1:1027-5688 GCA_964249225.1 uncultured Verrucomicrobiota bacterium
TTGCCGTAGAGCGCACCGATGCCGGTTGGCGCAAAAATCTTGTGGCCGGAGAAAACGTAAAAATCCGCATCCAGCGCCGAAACATTCACCGGCAAATGCGGCGTGGATTGCGCGCCATCAATCAAAACCGGCACGCCGCGCGCGTGCGCCAAAGCGATGATTTGCTCGACGGGATTGATCGTGCCGAGCGAATTGGAAACGTGCGCGACGGAAACGAACTTTGTTTTTTCGCCGAGCAATTTCACAAACTCTTCCAAAATCAGTTCGCCGCGATCATTGATCGGGATGACGCGCAGCGTCGCGCCAACCTGTTCCGCGAGCAACTGCCACGGCACGATGTTCGCGTGATGTTCGAGTTCGCTGACGATGATTTCGTCGCCCGCGCCGATGTTTTTTCGCCCGTAACTTTGGGCGACCAGATTGATGGCCTCGGTCGTGCCACGCACAAAAATAATTTCCTTCGCGTCGGCTGCGCCGAGAAATTTACGGACTTTTTCGCGGCCCGCTTCAAACAATTCCGTCGAGCGCGCGGCGAGTGCGTGCGCGGCGCGGTGGATGTTCGAGTTGTCGCGGCTGTAAAATTGCGAGGTCGCGTCAATCACCGCCTGCGGCTTGTGCGTGGTGGCGGCGTTGTCGAGCCAGATGAGCGGCTTGCCGTTGACGAATTGATGCAGCGCGGGAAAATCGCGGCGCACGCCTTCGATGTCAAATTTTGGAATCGGCGGAGAATTTTTGGGATATGACTGGCACGACGCCGGTGATTTGCCGGAAACATTTCCGCCGCGCAGAAAATAATATTCCGGCGCGGCGACCGATTCGGCTTCCGGCAAACCGAGCAGCGGATTTCCGTTCGCGGTTTTTGTGTTTTGCTTGTTGCCTTGCGGACGATACGCGCCGTTGCAGCGCGGTTCGCCGAACGCGTAGCTGTCATCGGAATCCGGCGCGTGCGCGCCCGACGAAGTTTTTTTTGGCTCGTCCGATGATTGGGTCGTGGCGGGTTGCGCGCTCGAATGCACGGGCGGCAATGTGGAATTTGCGTTCTGGCCAGAAACATCCGGCAACGGGGAAACGCGGGGAATTTCCGACGTCGTAAATGGCGTTGAGGCTGGCCGCGCGTCGCGACTCAATCCCGAAAATGCCTCGCCGATCAAGCGCGCGACCAAATCATTGTGCGTCGGGTTCGCCACCGCCGGTTCAGCGGGCCGGCCGGCTTCACTATTTGGAACTGTAGTCATGATAATGATTGACGACGACATTGTCCAGGCGGGCGATGGCGTCGGTGGTCAGCACGCTGGCGGAGAAATAGCGCGTGACAAGATGGGACGCGATGGAATTTTCGTTCGTGCCCATGTAACGGACGGAAAGTCCGGGTTCGACTTCGCCGGTGACGCCGGTTTTTTGCAGACCGACAACGCCTTGTTCGCTCTCGCCCACGCGCAACAACAAAATGCTCGTGACATTATTTTTTATTTCGAGCTTGTTGCTCGGAACCAGCGGCACGCCGCGCCAGGTTAGAAATGGCGTTCCAAAAAGGTGCACGGTCGGCGGCGGCACGCCGCGCTTGGTGCATTCGCGTCCGAAGGCGATGATCGCGCGGGGATGCGCGAGAAAAAATGCGGGCTTTTTCCAGACGAGCGTGAGCAACTCGTCGAAGTCGTCCGGCTGGGGCGCGCTTTTGCGGGTCTTGATGGTTTGCGCGGGCGTAACTTCATTCAGCAAACCGAAGTCGGGATGGTTGATGAGTTCCCATTCCTCACGTTCCTTGACGGCCTCGACCGTGAGACGGATCTGTTCGCGGAGCTGGTCAATTTTATTGCTGTAAAGATCGGTCACGCGCGTATGCGTGCGCAACACCGTTTGGATCGTGCTCAAATGATATTCGCGCGGGTCTTCCTCGTAATCCACGAAGGTCGTCGGCAGTTTCGGCTCGCCGCCGTCCACGGTGAGCAAGTCCACTTCCACTTCATCAAATTCATTGGCCGGCTCGCCGGTCGCGGCTTTGGCCACGCGGTTGACGCGATAAACGCCGCCGTCCACGTCCACCCACGGCAGCAATTTGTGCAGCCAGCGCGGCGTGATTTCGGTGTATTGCGGAACCGTGACGGTGGCGGTGGCGAGGTTGCGCGCAGCGGCGGCGCTCAGGCTCAAGTGGGATGGAGGGATGACTTTGACTTTGCTCATGATTTTATTGGTGGTTGGTGAATAAAAAATTCAAAACGTATCGGCGCAAAAAATGAAATCCGGCCCGAAGCGCCCGAAAAATGACGGACAGCGGAAATCAAAATTTCCGACCGCGCCGGAATCGGACACAACTCGACATGAATACACTTTCTTTTTCAGGGAAGCTTCCAGTTGACCGGTGAGCGCCGTGGGATTTTTAATTTTTGAGAGTGGCGTTGGTCGCCTGCTGTGATTCATATGCTAAATATCGCGGGCAAATTGTCAAGGCTGTCGCGTTTCAAATAGTCCAGTCAATGGCGGCGTCTTTTTTTCGCGCGGATTTGTCGTGGATGACAAGTTGTGTCTCCTCGTAAATCACCAGCGAATTCGCCGGGACGCTTTGCATGAGAAAAACATTCGCGCCGATCGTCGAGTTGGCCCCAATCACCGTCTCGCCGCCAAGGATCGTCGAGTTCGGATAAATCGTCACGTTGTCCTCGACGTTCGGATGACGCTTGCCGCCTTTCACGATGTGTCCCGCATCGTCCTTCGCAAAACTGCGCGCACCGAGCGTCACGCCGTGATAAAGTTTAACATTTTTTCCAATGCGGCACGTCTCGCCGATGACAACGCCGGTGCCGTGATCAATAAAAAAATGCGAACCAATTTTCGCGCCCGGATGAATGTCAATGCCCGTGCGGCTGTGCGCCCATTCCGTCATCATGCGCGGAATGATCGGCGCGCCGGCGACATATAAAATGTGCGCGAGCCGCTGCGTCGCGATCGCTTCGATGAACGGATACGACAAAATAATTTCCTCGCTGAACAGCGCGGCGGGATCGCCTTCGTAGGCGGCCTCGATGTCCGTGCGCAACAATTCGCGCACATCCGGCAGCGAATGAAAAAATTGCCGCAGGATCGGCGGCGTCCGCCCGGTCGGTTTTTTGGGATCGCCGATGCGCACGCTTTTGCGAACTTGATCTTCCAGACGCAACGCGACTTTGGAAAGCCGTTCGCCGGTGAGTTCCGCCAGTGTGCCGTGATGCACGGCATCGTCGTCGTGAAATCCCGGAAACAAAAGCTGCAACAGGTCTTCGCAAATCTGCCCGACCGCGCGCGTGGACGGCATATTGTGCGCGTCGCGATTATTCAATCCGCCGACCGACGCGTAGGACGCGAGCAGTGACGGCACAAACTGGTCGTAGGGTTTTTCGACGAAAGTGGTCGTGTCATTTTCTTCGTTGGGCGAAACCGAGGCGGTCGAACCGTGTTTCGCAGTGGCTGGCGCGTGATTCATAATTTTTCAAAAAAATTTCATGCGTGATTTTATTCCGTCGCCATGCCCATCTTCGTGATGTCGAGCTGGCGCAAGGTGTCGAGCACCGAAACCATGATCTGATAATCCGTGTCATCCGCGCCTTTGACGACGACGCCGAGTTCCGGGTCGGCGGCCTTGAGCGCGGCCAGCTTTTCCTTGAGTTGCGCCGGCGTGACGGGCGCGTGATCCAACGTGATTTGTCCCTGCGCGCTGATTTCGATGCGCGTCGGCTCGGCCTTTGGTTTCTGCGACGGCGGTTTGCCGGACGGCAAGTTGATTTCCAGATTGTTCATCATCTGCGGCGTGGTGATGATAAAAATGACGAGCAGCACGAACACGAGATCGAGCAGCGGCGTGATGTTCAGTTCGTTCAACGAACTGTGCTGCGACCGCGATGTTTTTTTCAGGCTCATTGCAAAACGGGTTCCGTTTGTTCCTGCACGTCAAAGCGAATGGTCACGCGCGGAGGAAAATTTGTGGGCGGCGGACGGTCAATGGTTTTCACTGCCGCAAAAACTTGTCTGACGGTCGCGTCCCATTTTTCGTCGCCGGAACCTTTGAGCCAGGTTGTATTTTCGATGTTGCCATGCCGGTCCACGCTCACGGCGACTTCCGCCGTGAAATTGTCATCGGCCTCGTCGTCCGGCCGGTTCCATTTCTGGCGCAAAACATATTCCAGATAACCTTTGTAAAGTTGCACGGGGTCGGAACTCGTCTCAACGGCCTTGCCGCCGCCAAATTCAAACGACGGCAATTCGTTGTTCGCCGGTGCCACCACCGGCGGCGCGACGACAGGCGGCGCCTGCACCTTCGGCGTCTCGACAACTTTTGGCGTTTCAATTTTCGGCGGCTCCACTTTGGGCGGCTCGATTTTTGGCTTCTCCGGCTCCTTGGGCTTTTCCGGCGGCTTTTCCTTGATCATCTGCACGGCGATCTTGTTCAGTTTTTTTCCGAGCAATCCTTCGCGCGCCGCAAAATAAAATAACACCAGCACCAGAACGGCGTGGAACGTGAACGAAATGATCAAGTTCACTCTCGATGAGTTCTTCGTTTTGCGCGGTTGTGATTGCGGCGTCATTTTGAATTTCCGCAGATTTCGCAGATTGACGCAGATTTAATTTTTAATCTGCGAAAATCTGCTTCATCTGCGGATAAACAGGTTTTCATTTATTTCAACGGGTCG